>CAZOGA010000037.1:0-3500 GCA_964579095.1 uncultured Desulfurellales bacterium | reverse complement strand
TCTTCCATTATGCTTCGCAGTCCCCTCGCGCCCACATGTCTTTTTAATGCTTTTTGTGCAATGGATTTGAGTGCATCTTTTGTTATTGTCAGCTTCACATTATCCAGCCTTAGCATCTTTGTGTATTGTTTAATTAACGAATTTTTCGGTTCTTCCAAAATCCTAATTAATTCTTTCTCTTTTAATTCGTCTAAAGTGGATATAACGTGTATTCTTCCAATAAACTCAGGTATAAGCCCATATTTTGTCAGATCCTCAGGCAGCACCTTTTTTATCAGTGTTGACGTATCCATATCTTTCCTGGCTTTTATAGGGTTGGTGAAGCCCATACTTTTTTTACTGAGTCTCCTTGCTATAATGCTGTCGAGCCCATCAAATGCGCCGCCGCATATGAATAGTATATTTTTCGTGTCAACCTGTATAAATTCCTGCTGAGGATGTTTTCTTCCGCCATATGGAGGCACATTGACAACGCTTCCTTCAATGAGCTTAAGAAGCGCCTGCTGCACGCCTTCGCCCGACACATCCCTTGTGATTGACATGTTTTCGCTTTTCCTGGATATTTTATCAATTTCATCTATGTAAACTATACCTTTTTGAGCCAATGCTACATTATAGTCTGCAGACTGGAGAAGTCTGACAAGTATATTTTCTACATCTTCGCCCACATATCCGGCTTCTGTTAAACTGGTTGCGTCGGCTATTGCAAACGGCACGTTAATAATTTTTGCCAAAGTTTTTGCAAGGAGAGTTTTTCCTACGCCCGTCGATCCGATAAGCAGAACGTTGCTTTTTTCCAGTTCTACGTCACTTTTTTTGTTTATTGTTTTGTTTATTGTGTTGATTCTTTTATAATGATTGTAAACTGCAACGGACAGCATTCTCTTAGCTTCTTCTTGGGATATTACATATTCATCGAGTTTTGCTTTAATTTCCATTGGGGTTAATTTGCTGAGTTCCGCGTTTTTGCTCTTTGTTAAATTCTCATCTTCAGATATTATGTCGTTGCATAATGCTATACATTCGTCGCATATATATACCCCCGGACCAGCCACAAGTTTTTTGACTTCATCCTGAGTCCTGCCGCAAAATGAACATCTTAGAGGTCCCTTGCTATTATTATCAATCGGTTTCATTCTTTTCACCTTCTCTTTTCTCAATAACTTTGTCTATGATGCTGTATTTCAATGCCTCGTTAGCGCTCATAAAAAAATCTCTTTCCGTATCTTTTTCTATTGTATTTAATCGTTTATTTGTATGAACGGCTAGAATTTTATTTACATCTTTTCTCAATCTCAATATTTCTTTTGCATGTATTTCTATCTCCGTAGCCTGCCCGCTTACGCCGCCCAAGGGCTGGTGTATCATAATTCTGGAATGAGGAAGCGCATACCGCTTTCCGTTTGCACCAGCTGCAAGCAGTATTGCCGCCATAGAAGCAGCTCCACCAACGCATATTGTTGATACGTTACATCTTATGTACTGCATTGTGTCGTATATGGCAAGTCCGCTTGTTATACTTCCGCCCGGGCTGTTTATATAAATAAATACATCCTTCTCGGGGTCTTCGGACTCCAGAAAAAGCAATTGACTGACAACTACATTAGATAAACTATCATTTATCTCACCGCTGAGCATTATGATTCTTTCTTTAAGTAATCTTGAATATATATCATATGCTCTTTCGCCATGCGGCATTTTTTCTATAACTATAGGAACAAGACTCATATTCATCCTTATTTAATTTTAAATTTTTATTCTTCTGTTTTTTGTTTTTTATCTGTTTCACCAGATTCTTTTTGTTTTGCTGTAATAGAATTTTCATATAAAAAGTCAAGAACTTTATCACCCAATATATCCATTTCTACTATGGGCAGCAGATTTTTCTCTTCATATTCTTTATACAGATTTTCAAAACTTGTTTTTCTTGCTACGGCTTCATCGGATATAGCTTTTTTTATTTCATCCGAACTGACGTCTATTTTTTCTTTGTTGCCTATAGCAAGTAAAATAAATGTTGATTTGACACGTTTTTCCGCCTCAGGTACAAACCGTTTTCTCAAATTGGCAGGTTTATACTCTTCTGTATTCACATCTGCTCCAGAATAATACATATTTTTTACATATTCCACTATTACGTTGCTTGCTTCCTGATTAACGAGACTTTCAGGTAGTTCAAAATCATATTCATTTAATAAATAGTTTACTATTTTGTCCTTTTGTCTGTTAACTTCCAAATTTTTCTTGTTTTCCAGAAGTTTTGTTTCTACATCCTTTTTCAGATCATCAAATGTCTTAAATTCTTTATTAACCTTTTGTGCGAATTTGTCGTCCAACTCAGGGGGATTTTTCTTTTTCACCGATTTAATTTTTAGATCGAATGTGATATCTTTGCCTTTTATAAAGCGCAGCGGATAATCATTATCAAACTTCACGTCGAATATTTTTTCGTCACCGGCTTTTGCGCCGTAAATCTCCTTTTCTATCTCTTCTATTAATTGTTTTTTGCCCATCTCAATATAAAGATTTTCTCCGGAAAATTCTTTTATTGGAGCATTGGTATGTTTGTTTATAGAATTTATGCTTAAAACAACTATATCCTCATCTTTCACAGTTCCGTCTTTATCTTCTAAAGATGAAAATGCTTCCTGAAGCTGTTTTATCGCTTTTTCTATCTCATCTTGAGTTACTTCCAAACCTTCTTTTTCAATAGGTATATTTTTATATTCTTTCAGATCAAATTGAGGTTTGACATCAACAGATGCATCAAATGAAAAAGGTTTGTCCTTCTCATATACAACTGATGTAAAAGCCGGATTGGAAACAGGATTTAACTTATGTTCCGATATTGCAAATTCATACGCCGTACTCATTAGTTCTCTTTTTGTGTCTTCTTCTATATCTTTTTTGTAAGTTTTCATTATGATATCTTTTGGAACTTTACCTTTTCTAAAACCCTTTATATTTGCAGTTTTGCCTATATTGCCAACAATTTCAGCCTCTTTTTTTAGAACATTTTCTGCAGGTACTTCTATATGCAGCCTTTTCTTTGAAGGTTTTACATCTTCTACTGTTATTTGAAACATTGATTCCTCCCATCAATTTTACTTAACATTCGCACAATATAACAAAGTTAAAATTATTTTTCAATATTTCTTGTAATATTTTTTTATCACGGTGAAAAATAGTAAATTTTGATCCGCAGTGCGAAATTGATGAGCTTCGGTAATTTTTACGCATTATATGCTAAAAGCGCTGGAAAATCAGAACATATCGTTATAAAAAATATAATGCTTCCATAATAGTGAATAAATAGATTAATACATTTAAATATCGAATAAGAGGATGAATTCGCTTAATTTGTGTTTTGATGTTATACATCTCGAGCAAATTCCAAAGACCAAAAGAAAAGACCCAATAAGAGGATGATCGTTGAAAATTTAAGTTTTTTTCTTTTTTTCCTTCTTTTTTCTCTTGACAAACTCATCTGAGTGTATTAT
>CAZOGA010000036.1:10384-11627 GCA_964579095.1 uncultured Desulfurellales bacterium | reverse complement strand
GGCGGCGGAATGCCGGGAATGTATTAAAATAGATTAGTTGAGAGATTATAAAAAAAGCCCCTTTAAAGGGGCTTTTTTATTTGGTCGAATTTTTATTTTTTCATTACTTGATTATTCCAAATATTCGATAGCTGCTCTAAATATCTTATAACAATTCCAAAGGCCTCTGTGTCGTTATGACTGTTAGCTTTTATGGTTTCCTTTAAGAGAAAATTATATAAGTACGTTAGATATTCTACAGTTTCTTTATCTGTATTTTGATCTAAGGAGTCTCTTAAAGCCAGTATAATACCGCTTACCTTGTTCAAATTCTCCGCCTTGTCCTCAAGATTATCTTCTTTCATAAATTTAGCTGCATTTAAAGCAAATTTTAAAGCGCCTTCATACAGCAGCGACACTATCTGCACTTTATCTACTGCTGTAGACAGCAGTGTATTTTTATAAGTATCATAAGCTTCATTTACCGTCATATCACACTCCTTTGTTATCAAATATTAAGCCCATCACCTCAGACATTTTTTTCTGCAGATTTATGACATCTTCCGGGGGTATCTGTCTTATAAGTTTACCTGTTTTTGACTCAACTACATTTACAACCAATGATTTGATACTTTCATTATATGAAAATTTTACCTCTTGATTCAAAGAATGTATAGTATTGTTAACAGTCTTAACAATATCTGCTATTTGCTCCGGTTTTGGTTGTTTAGCATGCGCATTACCCTGCTGTTCATTTGGTTTATTGTTAATTCTTACGGGTGCAGCATTATCGGCATTTGACTGAATATTGTGAGAATGAACAATATTCATATTTATGTCCGGAATTTCATTGCTCATTTTTTTCAACCTCCTTAATTTATTTTTTATTATCGTTCATACTGTCAAAAATTTGTGTCATATAGTCGCTTTGACTTTTTAGAGAGCCGATATACTGGTCCATCTGGCTGAATGTGTACGTAAGCATATTTCTTTCTGTTTCCAAGTTTTTATTCATTGTATTTATCTGGTCGGATATACTGTCAATTTGAGTTTGTAGAGATGTTTTTTTCAGCTCAATACTGCCCTGATAAGATGTGGAGTTATCCAATATATTTTTAACAGCTGGTAAGAATCCATCATCAGCACCTGTAGATGTCTCATCCAAAAAATGTGACACGTCTTGAAAATTACTCTGCAGTGCATTTGTAAATGTATCTTGATTAAATAGTAATTTGCCGTTCGCATCAAATGATAATCCTAAATT
>CAZOGA010000036.1:0-10284 GCA_964579095.1 uncultured Desulfurellales bacterium | reverse complement strand
CCGTCTATTGTCAGGTCGGCATCTTGTGAGGCAACATCGGGCGTGCTGTTGAATGTGATATTTGTGTCATTTTGTGTTATTGTTAAATCACTATCCGTGCCCTCAGGTGTTTTTAAGACAACCTTATAATTTGTTCCATCGTATATTAAACTTGCCTGCAGTCCGGATGGGGTACTATTAATAGCATTCACGAATTCCTGCAGCGTAGTCGGCGCAGAGGATGCGGTATCGCTGTCTACGTTTACAGAATAACTATTGTCTCCTATTTCAAAAGAAAATGTGCCTGAACCTATACTGTCTGTGGTGGATGAAAAACCGTTTGTGTTTGTAGATATCCAGTTTTGAGATGCTGCCAAGTGTGTAACTGCGAGATCATGTTCGCCGCTTAAGGGAGCGCCGGATACAGATACATCTGCAATACTATCATCGCTTATGGAGGCTTTTTGATAATCCATATCGCCTCTTGCTTTGGTTATATCTGATGAGAGCACCAAGCATTTGGACTCTAATGTATTATAATCTTTCTTGAAAGATTCAAGCTGCACCTTATTTGTCTGCTGAGCTATAATAGGCTTTTGATCCACGGCAATAAGTTTATCTATGGTGCCTTGGAGATCCATTCCGCTGCCTAAACCTAAAACATTCATAGAACCTGTAATCATCACAACCTCCTTCCTCTTAAATGTATATCGGATTTAATAGGATTAACTTTAAATATTTTTCCTATAGTTTTTGAGCTTATAAACATAAGCAAGAATTTCTGCTATGGCATTATACATATCCTCGGGTATTGTTTCTCCTATCTTTGATTTTTTATAAAGCAGACGTGCAATGGGCGGGTTTTCCACAATAACTATATCCGCTTCTTTTGCTATTTCCTTTATCTTTTCAGCTATTTTATTTGTGCCCTTTGCTGTAACTTCAGGAGCATTCATTTTGGATTCATCATATTTTATGGCTACAGCATAATGTGTAGGGTTAGTTATTATTACATCAGCTTTTTTGACATCTTCCATCATTCTGCGCCGTGATAATTCCATCTGCATTCTCTTAATTCTGCTTTTTATCAGCGGGTCTCCCTCCATTTGCTTAAATTCATCCTTTATTTCTTTAATACTCATTCTAATGCTCTTTTCAAAATTATATCGTTGAAACAGATAATCTATGATGGCTATCAACACAATAAATATCATGATATAAACGGTTATGGAGAATATGCCCTTTAGTATCTGTTCGGCAATAACGAGAACAGAAACATCCGTTAAGTTCAACCATGAAGATACGTTATGCTTTATAAATATGTATAAGATATACCACATTACGGATGCTTTTAGAGCTGACTTTATGCTTTCTCCAAAAGAACGGACTGAAAACATATTTTTGATTCCGTTGACAGGGTTTAGTTTATCTAACTTGAATTCTATGGCTTTTGGGGTAACCATAAAACCTATTTGTGCTATATTAATAAGCAAGGAGGCGGCAAGAATAATGATCAAAAATGGTCCCAAGATAGAAAACATTATGTATGTTATATCTTTTACCAAAATCGGAAACGTAGCCGTATTTATTTCAAAATGGGATGATAAATTAATAAAATATACAAATGTGTTACTCAATTTTTTATACAGGCTGTTTGTATTGAAATAAAAAAATATCACCGATGTCAGCAGAAGAAAAGCAGTGTTTAATTCAATGGACTTTGCAACTCTTCCTTCTTCTCTTGCCTCTTTCCTTTTTTTGGGTGTAGCCTGCTCTGTTTTTTCCTCATCGGCCATTATGCCGCACCTGCCATTAATGCATGAATATATTTAATAATGCTGTTGTAATAATCTACAAGTATATAAGAGGAGTAGTTTAAAGACATACCCAATGTAAACAACCCCAATCCTATGCTTAACGGGAATGCCACTATAATTATATTAACCTGCGGCATTGTTCTTGCAATTATTCCGAAAACAACATTTGTTATAATTAAGGCAACAATAGCCGGTGCTAACACCTTAAATGACAATGCAAACATTACGCTTACAAGCTGATTTATTATGCTTATCACATTTTTGTTTACAATAAATCCACCTATTGGCATAGATTGAAAACTTGCTGCTATAGCTTTGATAAATATGTAATGTCCGTTTATCGCAAGAAAAATGAGTATCGCAAATATGCTCATAAATTCCGAAAGTATTGATATCTGCACATTTTCTTGAGGACTCAATACATTTGCTATGGAAAATCCCATCATAAAACCCAAAAGCTGGGCGCCGAATTCAACGCCTGCCCATATGAGATGAACGGTAAATGCCAAAGCAGCACCGAAAAGGACCTCTTTTATGATGATAAGCGCGAGAAACCATATGCTGTAGTTTGTTATGCTTATATATTGCTTGGCTATGGGATAAATAGCAAGTGAAAATATCAAAGATAATGCAATTTTTATTTGAGCAGGTATAGCTTGACTTCCGAACACCGGTGCGAATACTATGATTGCAGATACCCTTATTAAAACAAAAATAAATGTTATGAATTCTGTGAAAGCAAGATTTGGATTTAGCAGATCAAACATTAATCAATCAGTGTATGAGATTTGGTATGGAACTATACAAATTGATTGTATAATTGACTATTAATTTTGCCATCCATGGAGCCAAAAATATCAAAGATATGGCTACTGCTATAATCTTGGGTATAAATGTTAATGTCATTTCTTGAATCTGAGTTGCAGCCTGAAAAACGCTCACTATCAATCCTGCTGCGAGACTTATAATTAAGATAGGCATAGACAAGAGCAAGGCCACCTCCATAGCATTTTTGCCTATAGTGACAACGGTTGATATATCCATAACTCACCTCACAAATTATAACTTTTAAATATTGACATAACGACCAAATTCCATCCGTCAACAAGGACAAACAACAGCAATTTAAACGGCAGTGATATCATAACCGGTGGAAGCATCATCATTCCCATACTCATAAGAACGCTCGCAACAACCATATCAATTATTAAAAAGGGTATATAAATTATGAATCCTATCTCAAAAGCTGTTTTAAGTTCGCTTATAATAAAAGCTGGAATAACAATGTTGAGCGAAATATCCTGAGGATTTTTCGGATTTTTGGAATGGGACATTCTTAGAAATAGAGCCAAATCTTTTTCCCTTGTTTGCTTCAGCATAAATTGCTTTATGGGAATTTGTGCTGAATTATAAGATTGCTTCAGGGTGATTTTGTTATCCATAAGCGGTTTATATGAATTTACATAGATATTATTAAACACAGGTCCCATAATGAAAAATGTCAAAAATAGGGATATTCCAATCAATATTTGGTTTGGAGGCATCTGCTGTGTGCCCAAAGCTTGGCGCAGTATAGCCAGCACAATGATAATTCTTGTGAATGAAGTCATCATAATGAGAATTGAGGGCGCTATAGCCAAAATGGTCAGCAGAATTAAAATTTTTATGGAGTTTGCTATCTGCAGCGGATTATTCGCAGTGCCGAGATTTACGCTTAGTGAAGGAGCGGGAATGCCTGCAGCATAAGAATCTGCATAAAAAATTACCACACCAATCAGAATAATAGCTGTTATGGAAAATAATTTATAAGATTTCATTTTTGTCTTGATTGCTGTTCTCTATTTTTGTAATTAGGTTTATATTTTCAGCAACGCCCAAAGCATATAGAGAGTTGTCTATTTCGACTATTGCGATATAGTGCTTATTGTCCATATATAGTTTATCTACGATTTTTATTCTTCCGCTTTTGAGCTTCGGTATTACATTCATCTTTTTCAAAAAGTAAATAACAATAAATATTATGGACAATATAATCAACAAACTGCCCAATGTTTTTAGGAAATATGAATAATACTCGCCATTGTTTGATGCCAGACACTCTTTTGCGAAAAAGAACACCGATAGAAATACTGCTATGCTCATCCTATTTACCTTTTACTGCTTTGTGCAGATGCTGGTAATTCTTATTGCGAATTTATTATCTAATATTATTGTTTCACCTTTGCCAAAAGCTTGATTTTCCACATTTATATCCACATATTCTCCGGCATTTTTTGCTGTTTCTACGACATCACCCTCTTTTAAATTTAGTATAGTCCGTACCTTTACTTTAGCTTTACCGAGATCAAAGTACAGTTTGACCGGTATATCCATTAAATATCCTTTTGTGGGTTCACTCATTGTATTATAAATTCCGTAAAATATATATCTTTAACAAAATTTTTCTTTAACGCTTTGTTAATAGCAATAATTAATTCTTTTTTGAGGGTATTTTTACCTTCATAAGAATTAATATCTGTTGATTCTTTCGATGAAAGCAGACCTATTATGGTATCTTTTATCATCGCGTCTTTCAATGAAACCCCATCCTTTTCCCCCTCACCATCTTTTTTCTCTGAGAGGTTTTTTCTTTCAACAAGCGTAATTGCTATTTTTAAATATTTATCACCATTCGGGTCCGATAAATTCACTATTATAGGTTTGAGAGAAACAGCTGTTAAATTAGTATTGGTTAGCGGGGTGTTTTCCATGGCAGCTGTTTTAGCAGGCTGTATTGTGCCGGATTTAGGGGCAAGCACGAACATTTTCACCGCCACGGCTGCCACAATTAATATTACAACTACAGCGCCTACAATGATAAAAAGTTTACCTTGACCTTTTTTTTCGTCTTTTTTTTCGTTGTCTTCCGCCATTTAACCCTCCTATTTTGGACCTTTTCTGCTTTTAGATATCACAAAATTGATCAAAAGTAAAATAAGGCATTAAATTTCATTTTTTAACGGCCTTTTCATTAAATCAGTAAATGCTTGATAAGAATCTTTCTTCTCGTATATTATTTTATAAACCTCATCGGATAAAGGCGCATCAACACCTATTTTTCTTGATAGATTGAAAACCGATTTAGCGGTTTTAACACCCTCAGGCACCATAACCATATCATTTAATATATTATCGATTGATTCTTTTTCTGACAGCCGTATGCCTACCTGTCTATTTCTGCTTAAATTTCCAGTGCATGTCAGAACGAGGTCTCCTATGCCTGCAAGTCCCATAAAAGTTTCGCTGTGTGCCCCGAGTTTCATACCTATTCTTCTAATCTCGGCCAGCCCCCTTGTTATTAAACTGGCTCTTGCATTGTTGCCAAACCCTAAACCGTCACTTATGCCGCTTGCTATAGCAATAACATTTTTTAAGGCTCCTGCAATTTCAACACCGACAACATCTTCTGATGTGTAAATCCTTAAGTAACGTGTGCTGAATAGCTGTGTGATATCTTTTGCGAGTTTAGTGTTTTCTGAGGCAATAACGGTTGCTGCGGGCAGCTCATCGGCTATCTCTTTTGCAAAATTCGGTCCGCTTATTGATGCAAATCTCAATTTGTCCACTTTTAGAACATCATTAACGATGTCTCGAGGTGTTTTCAGGGTTTCATTTTCCATACCTTTACCGGAGTTGATAAAAATATGATTATTATTTACATATGGTTTCATCATCTTTAGCACATGACGCAGAAAAGCCACAGGAATGCTCAGCAGGATAACATTTGATGAATGTACGGCTTCTTTTAGATCATTTGTGAAATGTATGTTTTCAGATAGTTTTATATTAGGCAGATATATATTATTCTCCCGCGTTTGCTCAAGCGTTTCCAGCAATTTTTCATTTCTTACAAACTGAATTGTTTCAATACCTTTTTTCGCCAATAAATTACATAAAGCAGTACCCCAGCTGCCTGCACCTATAACGCTTATTCTATTATTTATTTCTTTCATATATAATCTTTAAACCAAGTAGAGTAAGATGAGGTCTGTAAGCATCTATTTCTTTTATATGCTTATAAAAGATTGCACCTTCACCGCCTGTTGCAATATTGATGCATTTACATCCCATTTCATTCTGTATCTTTTTTATCATTCCTTCTATCATAGATATGTGGCCGAAAACCAACCCGGATTGTATACTGTTTATTGTATTTTTTCCTATAACATACTGCGGTGGTTTTAGTTTTACTCTCGGAAGTTTCGCGGTTTTTTCCGCCAAAGCGTCTGCAGATATATTTATTCCCGGAGCTATGGCGCCGCCTATGTATTCCCCGTTTTTGTTAATAACATCAAATGTGATGGCAGTGCCTGAGTCTATTACAATCAAAGCATTCTTAAATTCCTCATATGCGCTGACGGCATTCACTATTCTGTCCGCCCCGACTTCTTTGGGGTTATCGTATTTTATCGGCATACCTGTTTTGATGCCGGGCGATACTTCCAGCACCTTAATATTAAAAAGCTTAATAATTGCTGATTTTATTTTCTCCGAAACCTGGGGCACTACAGAAGAAATTATAGCGGCATCAACCTTTTCCTTTATGGAGTGTATATTAAAGAGGTTGTAAATCATAATGCTGTATTCATCTTGAGTGCTTTTTAAGTTTGTGCTTATACGGAAATTTAAAAATCTTTTCTGCGTAAACAGACCTATGGTTATATTTGAGTTGCCAATATCAACAGCTAACAGCATAAACTTACCTACATCAGCTTTATTTTGATTATATTTTTTTTGCCAACCTTTAAAACAAATTCACTGCCTTTTTTGAGCTTAAGGGATTCATCCTTTATTTTTACAGCATCTATGGAAACGGCATTGGATTTAATAAGCCTTTTTGCTTTACTTGTGCTTTCGCTGAACCCAATTTCCTTCATCAAATGGCATATCCATATCTCATCTTGAATATTCAATACAGCAGTTTTAATATTCTGCGGTGTCTGTTTATTCTTAAACATATCATCAAAAAAAATCCGGGCTTTCTCGGCATTCTCTTTCGAATGAAACCGATGTGTAATTTCAAATGCCAGCATCTGTTTAGCTTTTTTAGGATGAATATTTCCACCATCGACATCTGTTTTTAACTGTTTTATTTCCTCTATGCTTCTATCGCTCAGCAGTTCGTAGTAACGCCACATTAGTTCGTCGGATATAGACATAATTTTACCGTACATATCATTGGGCGCATCTGTTATACCTATGTAATTGCCTAAGGACTTACTCATTTTGTTAACACCGTCAAGTCCCT
The DNA here is from genome assembly GCA_964579095.1 of uncultured Desulfurellales bacterium. Classification (GTDB taxonomy): domain Bacteria; phylum Campylobacterota_A; class Desulfurellia; order Desulfurellales; family Hippeaceae; genus CAJXLZ01. The sequence goes on along the minus strand of CAZOGA010000036.1, from coordinate 3,201 downwards.
CTAAAATAGGCATCATAACAACACTTTGCGGCATTTGGGAATCTTTTTTCTGCAGCTCTCTGCCCACAAGAAGATTGAATTTTTGATCTGTGCCGCCCAGTTCAACATCGGCTTCAAGAGCAACAGAATCATATCCCTGTATAAGCGGGTATAAAAATTCGTGAATAGAAATAGGCTTTTGTGTGTTAAACCTTTTTGAAAAATCATCCCTCTCCAACATGCGGGCCACGGTCATGGATGCAGCCAATTTTATCAGATCACCTGCCGACAATTTTGAACACCATTGAGAATTATAGACAACTTTAGTCCTATTTTTATCCAATATCTTAAATATCTGTTTTTTATATGTTTCTGAATTTCTTTCAATTTCTTCTTTGGTCAAGGATTTTCTTGTTTCATTTTTACCGGTTGGGTCGCCTATCATGCCTGTAAAATCACCGATTAAAAAATAGATGTCATGCCCCATATCCTGAAATTGTTTTAGTTTTTGTATCAAAACCGTGTGTCCCAAATGCAGATCCGGAGCAGTCGGATCAAATCCGGCTTTTATTTTTAAGGGTTTATTTGTCTCCAATGATGTTTTAATTTTACTTCTCAATTCTTTTTCTTCGATAATTTCAACGCTGCCCCTTTTTATAACTTCTATCTGTTTTTGCACCTCTTTTTCTACGTCCATAATATTACTCCATCATCCGCATCTTGAATATCCGCAGTTTTTGCAAACCGCACATCCTTCAACTATTTCCAGCGGCGCGCCGCACTCAGGGCATTCATCTATTTGGATTTTTTTTTCTTTATTTTTTGAAAAATGTTCTTTTAAAACTTGAGCTATGGCATCCGGAACAGATTTTATCAGTTTCCCGTTGCTCCATATCGGCTGGGAGCCGGTTATATTATCTAAGGTATTGACGATATTATTTACGGGAACATTATTCTGCAAAGCTATGGATATTAATCTTCCAATGGCTTCAGATAGTGCAGACAGATCGCCGCCGGATTTTCCGATATTGGCAAAAAGCTCTATAGGTTTATTATTTGCTATATTAACTGTGACATACAGATTTCCTTTGGATGTTTTGACTTTTTCGGTAATACCGGTAAGTTCCTTAGGTCTGATGAAATGTTTAGACATTGTTTTATCTTTTTTTGCAGTAACCAAAACCTGAACCTGTCTGGAGCCGTCTCTATATATAGTTATGCCTTTCAAATTTTTAAGATATGCATATTCATAGGCATCCTTAACATTTTCAATGGTTGCAGAATTGGGCATATTAATTGTTTTGGATACGGCATTATCAGTAAATTCCTGAAATGCAGCTTGTATATCTATGTGTGCCTGATATGAAATGTCCATAGATGTAACAAATATATCTTTTATATCCTTAGGTATTTCATTAATACTTTGCAGGCTTCCCCTGTTATCTATAATTTTTTCTATTAAAGAATCTGTATATATTTTTCTTGCTTTTAAGGTATTGAGCAGCCTGTCATAAGTATACGGCAGTTTTTTGCCGTCTAACACCTGTTTATAATAGGCTAATGAAAACATGGGTTCTATGCCGCTTGATGCATCTGCTATCATAGAGATTGAACCGGTTGGTGCAATAGTCGTAACGGTGGCGTTGCGCATAGGCACTTTCTCTTTTGCGAATATACTGCGTTCGTGGTTTGGAAAGTTTCCTCTTGACTTCGCAAGCTCGCTTGATTTGCTACGCGCAGTTTCTTCTATAAATTCCATAACTTCTTTTGCTGTATCTTGAGCTGCCTGTGAATCGTAAGGTATTCCCAAATCAACCAGCATATCCGCAAACCCCATAACGCCGAGGCCGATTTTTCTATTAGCTTTTGTATTTTCCTCTATTTCTTTTAAAGGGAATTTGTTCATATCAATGACATTATCAAGAAAATGAACAGATAGATTAACGGTATTTCTCAGTTCATCATAATCAATCGAGTTGTTTTTTATAAATTTGCCAAGATTAATAGAACCTAAATTGCACGATTCATAAGCAAGAAGCGGCTGCTCACCGCAAGGATTTGTAGCTTCTATTTCTCCAACTTCTTTGTCCAACGTGTGTGTCCTATTTATTCTATCTATAAAAACTAAGCCGGGTTCACCGTTTTTCCACGCGCCTTTTGCTATCTCATTCCAAACGATTTTGGCATCAAGTGTGCTTACAGCACGATTATTTCTCGGGTTTATAAGTTCATATTCCGTTTCATTTTCTAAAGCCTCTAAAAATTTATCCGTTACAGCTATGGATATATTGAAATTGCTTATCTGTCCCTCAGTTTCTTTGCAGTGTATAAATTCTAGGATATCAGGATGGTCTATGCGCAGCATTCCCATATTTGCACCGCGTCTTACGCCGCCCTGTTTAACAGCCTCCGTAGTACAGTCAAAAACCTTCATAAACGATACAGGACCGCTTGCAACGCCCATTGTTGAAAAAACTGTGTCGTTTTTGGGTCTCAATCTCGAAAATGAAAATCCTGTGCCGCCGCCTGATTTATGTATTAATGCTGTTGCTTTAACAGCGTCAAAGATGCTTTCCATGCTATCTTTTACAGGCAGAACAAAGCAGGCGGATAGCTGCCCTAACTTTCTTCCGGCATTAACAAGCGTCGGTGTATTAGGCAGAAATTTTAAGGAATTGAGAAGATTAAAAAATTGCTCAGATAAATCTTTTATTTCGTTGTCTTTCACATCGTAGTTTTTATCTGCCTGTGCTATAAAATTGGAAACGCGTCTGAATAGATCTTCAGGTGTTTCTATTGTGCTGCCGGATTCGTCCTTTTTTAAATATCTGCTTTTTAAAACAGTCAATGCATTTTGAGATAAAGCCATAAATGTCTCCTTTTTAGCTTACTAATATATCTTTTACAGTAAAAGAGTCATATCCGTTATTAATTTTTGCGTTAAAAATAAATGTATATCTTTTATTTATATCTATAATGGCATTTTTATTAAAATATACCATCCATATCCTATTGGTGCCGTCATCGATAAGCATTTTTGGGTATTTATCCATAATTATTTTGACATCTTTTACTGCAGCGTCTTTAACTATAAAGCTGGGTTCTTCATTGGCAGGACCGTAAGGTTCGAGTTGAGACAGCTCAAGCAGCAGATCTCTGTTAAAATAATTAAGTGCCACTTCACAGTCCACATTTTCTTTTTTTATATGCTTAATTGTGCCA
>CAZOGA010000035.1:3828-11811 GCA_964579095.1 uncultured Desulfurellales bacterium | reverse complement strand
CATCAGCTATTCCTCTCATAGCCATAATGAAAGCAGCAGACTCACCAACATGGCCTGAGCCAATTATACTGACCTTACGAATACCTAACATACTGAAACCTCCTATAAAAAATAATTAATTTACTAAATAAAACGTCCCTCAAAGCATCCTTATCTTATATACAAAACTTTGCGTCTGTCAATCTTTTTCTTTCACAAATAATCTATTATTTATTTCCTTACCTTTATCATAAGGATCTATATGAAATCTAACATCTGCGATATTTAATCTTTCCATTAGCTTATTTTTAACCTCTGTACCAATATCATGCGCCTGCCTAACACTTAAACTGCCTTCCACCTCTATATCCAGATTTACATACAGCTCATCATCGTATTTTTCAACTGCAACATTGTGTAAGCCGACAACATCATCAAATTGATAAACTATGTCCTTTATTTTATCAAACATAGTAGTATTTTTTATGTATTCAACATGCCTCTGCCCCGATATCTCTATCGATATTAATACAGCATCAATATTCTGATTTGATTTTAATAGTTCGCTGCATAACTTATCTTTTAATTCTACGGCCTTTTCCGCTGAAATATCAGGCTCAACAACTATAATAAGTTCTATAGAGTATTTAGGACCGTATTTTCTGATCCTTACATCATTAATAGCCTTTATGCCTTTTATGGAATCCGCATTTTTATAAATATCCTCCAATAAGCCTACAGGAGCAATATTAATATCCAACAGTTCTTTAATTGCTTCTATGCCTATGCCGTATGCAGCATAAATAATAAATCCGGACACAATAATACTGGCTAACGGATCAAAAATCGGGTATCCGGCAACTACACAAACTATTCCTGCGAGAACAGCAACAGAAGTAATAGCATCACTTCTATGGTGATATGCATTTGCCTCTAACGACGGTGAATTAATCTTCTTAGCAACAGCATAAGTATATCTAAAAAGAGTCTCTTTCACTAAAATAGATATAATAGCTGCAACTGCCGCAAGAGGTTCCGTGCGTTTTACATTGCCGGATGCAATTTCAAAATATGCCTTCTTAATTATCTCGATGCCTATAAATAAAAGTAAAATTGCCGTCAGAATAGCTGCTAAGGTTTCAATTCTCCCTAATCCGTAGGGGTAAGCTTTGTTTTTTGGCTTTGTAGATATCTTTATGCTTGCAAGAATTATTACATCGCTTATTAAATCGCTGAAAGAGTGTATGGCATCTGCAACCAGCGCACTGCTGAAAAAAATAATACCAAAAATAAATTTTAAAACGGCAAGAAAAATATTTGCAATTGCGCCTATTATTGTAGTCTTATAAGCACTATGAGCATAACTATCCATAATATAAGGCTTCCAAAGCTAACTCATAGCCAAGGTAACCAAAACCTACAATCACCCCATAAGCAATATCAGATAAATAGGAAGTGTGCCTAAATTTCTCCCTCTGAAAAACATTGGAGAGATGAACCTCTATAAACTTTATGTCTGTTGACAGAAGAGCATCCCTTATAGCAACACTTGTATGCGTGTATGCGCCGGCATTAATAACAAATGCATCAACATTTTCATCTTTTGCAGATTGAATTCTATCAACCAATGCACCCTCATGATTAGATTGGTAAAATTCAGCCTCAACATTCAACTTTAGAGCCTTCTCTGCGATTTTCTTATTTATATCATCAAGCGTTAAATGCCCATATAGTTCAGGTTCTCTCCTGCCCAGCATATTAAGGTTCGGACCGTTAATGAACAGTATCTTCATTAGCGGACTCCAAAGGAACAGGCATACATATACGAATATCCGTCATTATATTCATACATACATTTTCTTACATGTGACTCTCTTTTGCTTGATACAAGCAAAACCGCTATGGCATTTTCAATTTCTTCTTTTTCAAAAGACTTATTAAAATTTTTCTTAATATACTCTATTATGTCATCTTTATAAAAAGGCAGTTTGCCGGATTCGTCCAATGCCTTTGCCGTTTTTTCAACTAAAACAATAACACTGTCCATAATCATTATGTCGTAAATATCATTTTTTTGCCGCCGAGCAGATGCATGTGTATATGAAACACCTCCTGCCCCGAGTCAGGACCATTATTGATTAAAATTCTGTAACCTGTTCTGTGTATACCGAAATCTTCCGCGATTTTGTTGGCGATTAACGTCATATCGCCTATTATATGTTTATTCCCCTCATTAAGATCGGATAAATACGAAATATGCTCCTTTGGTATGATCAATATATGCACAGGCGCTTTTGGATTTATATCCTTAAACGCAAGATATTTTTCATCCTCATATACTTTATCGGCATGCAATTCTCCGCTTACTATTTTGCAGAATACACACATATATCTATCCTCCTGAAATCTATCGAATAACGGTTTCCTCTCTCTTTGCACCTATAGACACAATTGTGACAGGCACTCCCAAAAAATCCTCTATATATCTTATGTAGTTTTTGGCATTATCCGGTAATTGATTAAATGTGGAACATCCAGCTGTTTTATCCCATCCCTTAAATGTCTCATATACAGGCTTGCATTTAGAAAAATCATCGAGCAGTGCAGGAATATAATCTATCCGTTTATTATTTATTTCATATCCTGTGCATATCTTTATTTCATCGAGTCCGTCCAGCACGTCCAATTTGGTAATGGCTATTTCATTTATGCCGCTTAACATAGCAGCGTACTTTACAACAATCAAATCAAGCCAGCCGCACCTTCTCGGCCTTCCTGTTGTTGCTCCGAATTCAGCACCTGCTTGTCTTACGGCTTCACCCATATCACCAAGCAATTCGGTAGGGAATACGCCGTTGCCTACACGCGTTGTATATGCTTTCATAACACCCACAACGCTATCTAATGCTTTATAAGGCAGACCTGTTCCGGAAAATGCACCACCGACAGTGGGATTGCTTGAAGTAACAAACGGATATGTTCCGAAATCTACATCAAGTAAAGAGCCTTGGGCGCCTTCGAATAGAATTCTTTTCCCTTCTTTAAGAAATTTATTCAAAGCAAATACAGTATTTTTTAAATACGGCTTTATCTTTTCGCCATATTCCCTATATTCGGAAAATACGCTTTCTGCATCCGGCATCGGCAAGTTCTGAGCATCATACACAACTTTTAATCTTTCTATGTTGTTTTCTATTTTTTCCCTTAAAATATCATCCCTAACCAACTCGCATGCCCTTATTCCGACGCGTGCATGCTTATCAACATAACAAGGTCCTATCCCTCTGCCCGTAGTTCCTATTTTTTTTAATCCCAATTTGCTTTCCTGGTTCTGGTCTATAACCTTATGATACGGCATTACAATATGAGCACGTTCGCTAATCATTAATTTGCCGTCTATCTCAATACCCAATTTTTCCAATGTATCTTTTTCGGAAAAAAAACTAACCGGGTCCACAACAACACCGTTACCTATAACACAAACCTTTCCGTCATGCAGAATGCCAGATGGAATTAAGTGAAGTATAAACTTTTTATCCTGCACACACACCGTATGACCGGCGTTGCTGCCGCCTTGATATCTGACTACTACATCTGCATTTTGAGTCAATATATCAACTATCTTGCCTTTTCCTTCATCGCCCCATTGGGTTCCTATAACTAATTTATTCATGCTGCCCCCTTATCAACTAAAAAATATACAAGATTATCCAATTCAATAGCAAATCCTGTAGCCGGTATATATCGGCCGAGAGATTCAGTAATTTTTCCATACCTTCCTCCCACGGCAATTTTTTCGCTTTCTGAAAATATGTCAAACACTATGCCGTGATGATAAGCCGGTTCTTCGCAATAAAAGAAATCAAAAAATATCTTAACATTATCTATCTTATTTTGCACTGCTTTGCCTATATTTACCACATCCTGAATCAGCTCTCGGCTTTCATCGCTGATATTTTCCTTGTATGCGCCATATCCGCTTAAACTGCTTAGCTCATTTAAAGACTCTACAAATCCAATAGGAATATCATTAAATTGTTTTTTAATGGAGGAAATATTCTTCCTTCCTATCAAAATTTTAATCTCATTATTATTCTGCAGGTCATATTTTAGTAAAAGCTTATATATTATATCCGTATCGGATAACCTCAGCGTAATGTTGTCCACACCGAACTGCAAAAGCGATTCTACAGCGAGCATTATAATCTCCTCATCCGCCGACTTTTCTTTAACGCCGAACAACTCTGCGCCTACCTGCTTAATTTCCCTTTTAGAACCTGTATGTTCTTTAACATCACGATAGATATTTTCAGCATAGCAAATCCTAGCCGGTATTTCAAAATTGCCCATAAAAACCGCCTGCATAATCTGCATAGTGATATCTGCCCGCAGCGTCAGCGTCTCTCCATTGTTTCTATCTATAAATTTGAACAACCGCGTTTTAAGGGGTTCAAACAATCCCTTTGAAATGGCGTTTTCATATGAAAAAGTAGGAGTAACTATCTCTCTATAATTATGTTTCTTGAAAAACTCTACCAATTGGTTCTCTATTGCTCTTCTTTTAGAAGATATCGGCTCAAAAAATTGCACAACGCCTGAAGGAATACTATTCAACGAACGTCTCCATAACCTTTTCAATTCCTTTTCCGAAACTTGCATTGATACCCAGCTTTCTTAATGCCATCTCCAACGCGCTTATTGCCATAACGACATCCATTTTATCAAAATATCCAAGATGAGCAATCCTGAAAATTTTGCCCTTAAGTGAACCCTGACCATTGGATATATGCACGCCGTATGTTTTCATCAGGTTTATTATGTCAGCGGAATCGACACCATCAGGTGCTTTGACCGCTGTAAGAGAATTGGTCGGCGATTTTGCAAATACATCAAGTCCCAATGATTCAACACCTGCTCTCGCAGCCTTTGCAAGCAGTGCATGCCGCGCAAAAACATTTTCAAGACCCTCTTCAAATATCATCTTTAAAGATTCTCTCAAGCCCAAAACAAGCGTAACGGGCGGCGTAAAATGCCCCGCATCCGCATTCAGTTCACCCAATATATTGAAATAGTACTTTGATATATTTGACTGTTTCATCATTTTTTTTGCTTTTTCACTAACACTTAATATTGATAATCCGGGCGGCAGCATCAGCGCTTTCTGCGACCCCGTTATCATTATATCAATATTCCACTCATCCGTTTTCACATCCATAGCACCTATTGTTGTAATCCCATCCACAACAAATGCAACATCCGGATACATATCCTTTAGCATAGGCCCTATCTTATTTATAGGATGATAAACACCCGTGGATGTTTCGGTTGCCTGAATAAACAGTGCTTTTACATTCGGATGTTTTGCCATTGCCTCTTTTATCTGCCTGCAGTATACCCTTTCACCGTATTCAACATCTATTACAACCGGAACAATATTGTATGCCTTCATCAACTCCGTCCAGCGCTCGCCAAACTTTCCGGAAGAAACAGCGATAGCTTCATCACCCTCACTCAATAAATTGGTGATGCTTGCTTCCATGGCACCTGTGCCGCTGGATGAGAATATCGCTATATCATTTTTTGTCTGAAACAGCTGTTTTGTGAGTTCAATTGTCTCATAAAATAAACTTTTAAATTCTTTAGTTCTATGATGCATTATAGGCTGCGCCATTGATAGTGCTATTCTTTCAGGAACAGGTGTCGGTCCCGGTGTCATAAGATAAGTTTTAATCATATCCAACCTCCTACCAATCTATTGTATTTATATCTCCAAGGCAGGTTACATGAAAATTATTTAAATCGAATGAGTCTATAATTTCTACAATATCATCCAAATTTACATTTTCTATCCTTTTTATAATCTCATCTATACTTATGTATTTGTCATATAAAATAGTATCTATGCCGAGCTTCAGCATTTTAGCATGGGCAGATTCTAATGATAATATGTACGAACCCTTAAAATGCGTTATAGCTTTAGTCAATTCTCTGTCCGTTACATATTCGCTCTTCAGTAATTTTAATTCATCCTTAACGGCATACAGTAATTTTTGGGCATTATCATTATTCGTAGCCGCAAAAATATTCATTAATCCGCCGCTTTTAAAAAGTTTCACTGAAGATGAAATGTGATAACAAAGCGATTTTTCTTCCCTTATGCTTTGAAATAAACGTGAGCTCATCGTTCCGCCTAAAATGTCACTTAAAAGATATGCGGCATATTTCCTGTGGTCATAAACATCGAATAGTTTACAGCCCATAACTACATTTGACTGATTAAGCTTCCTATTTACAACGTCAATACCGCTTTTAAATGAAAAATCGGGTTTCTCATTCGGTGTATCAACAAAATAACCGCTGAAGCTCAAGTTGTCAGGCATATTAAAATCAACTTTATCAACATTGCCGGATGCCGCCACAATAAAATTATCCGGTTTATAATGCTTGCCCATAAATCGAAGCAGATCATCTCTTGAATAGGAGCTTATATGCTCCTTCGTGCCGAGTATGGGTTTGCCGAAACTTGAGTCAATTGCATTTTTAAAAAAAGTTTCATAAACGGCATCGTCCGGGCTGTCTTCCGTCATATTTATCTCTTCTATAACAACGCCTTTTTCTTTATCTAATTCCACAGCATCTATTAAAGGATTGCAGATAAGATCAGACAGTATATCAAAACCTTCATTTATGTAATCTTTCAAAACGTTTATATAGAAACCTGTGTATTCTTTAGAGGTAAACGCATTAATCGAACCGCCAAGCTCATCCACCTGTTCCGCTATCTGTTTATATGTTCTGTTTTTTGTACCCTTAAAAAGCATATGCTCTATAAAATGCGCCAGCCCTCTTTCATTTTCCGCTTCATATGCGCTTCCGACGGGCACAAATACACCTACACTTATACCCTTAGAATCCGTATTAATTTTTCTTATCTTCATATCTTATTCACTGCTGGTTATCTGCTAAAAGCGCTTTTCTGCTGACGGAAATTCTTCCGAATTTATCAACACCCGTTACTTTTACTTTGATTGTATCGCCGACTTTCAGCACATCACTAACCTTATCAATTCTATCTTGTGAAATTTGAGATATATGAAGCAAGCCTTCCTGTTTGCCGAGCAATTTCACAAAAGCGCCATAGCTCTCCACACGCGACACGACCCCTTCATAGATATCTCCATCTTTTATGATAGTTGTAATCTCTTTGACCATCTCCAATGCTCTTTCCATATCTGCATCGACATCACCAAATATATTAACCGAGCCATCCTGCGAAATATCTATTTTAACACCGGTTTCATCTATAATGCTCTTTATAGTCTTACCGCCGGGACCTATAAGATTCTTTATCCTATCCGAATCGATAGTTAATTTTGCAATCTTCGGGGCATATTCAGATAAATGATCACGCGCCTCAGGCAGTGTTGCAATCATTTTATCCAATATATATAAACGCGCCTTTTTTGCTTTGCTCAAAGCCTCATTTAAAATTTCAGCATTAATACCGTCTATTTTGATATCCATCTGAAGCGCTGTTATACCATTTTTAGTACCTGCAACTTTAAAGTCCATATCTCCATAGTGATCTTCATCACCCAAAATATCAGTCAGTACATAATAATTTGGATCTACTTTAATCAAGCCCATAGCAATACCGCTTACCGGTGATTTAATATGTACTCCGGCATCCATCAAAGAAAGTGTTGCGCCGCATACGGTTGCCATTGAACTTGATCCGTTGGACTCCAAAATATCGGATACCACACGTATGGCATAGGGAAAATCCTCTTCATCCGGAATCATAGGTGTAAGCGCCTTTTGCGCCAGCATACCATGACCAATCTCCCTTCTGCCGGGCGGTCCCATTCTTTTCACTTCACCTGTTGCAAACGGCGGAAAATTGTAGTGAAGCATAAAACGTTCACGTCTATCACCTTCTATATTATCGATAATCTGCATATCTTCTTTAGAACCGAGAGCGGAAACCACCAAAGCCTGCGTTTC
>CAZOGA010000035.1:0-3728 GCA_964579095.1 uncultured Desulfurellales bacterium | reverse complement strand
GGGAAATATCAGCAGGAACATATTCTCTTTTTTCCTTACCCGCTTTGGCGGATATCTCATTCTGCATATCAACAAGTTCTGCCAGCTGTTTCTCTCCAAACATAATGGCTCTTACCATTTCATCCTCGGAGAGTTCATTTGATGCAGATTCAATCATGTTGATAAAGCCTTTTCCGCCGGCAAGTAGAAGATCCAGGTCAGAATCCTCCATCTGAGTAGTAGTTGGAAAAGATATAAGGTTGGAGTCTATTCTACCTATCCTAACGCCGGCAATCGGACCCTTAAACGGTATATCCGACAGAGATAAAGCGCAGGACGCAGCTAACAATCCTGCAGCCGCAAGATCATCTTCCCTGTCTGCATTTATAGTTGTTATAATAACCTGAGTTTCCTGTTTATAATCTTTAGGAAACAGCGGCCTTATTGTTCTGTCTATAAGCCTTGATATCAATGTTTCATGAACAGACGGCCTTCCCTCTCTCTTCATAAAACCGCCGGGTATTTTGCCTACCGCATAAAATCTTTCCTGATAATTCACAGTCAGCGGGAAAAAATCCATAAATTCTTTAGGCTGTTCTTTAGATGAAACCGCTGTAGCCAAAACCATTGTTTTGCCGAATGTTACAAGGCATGAACCGTCTGCCTGTTTTGCATATTTGCCGGTTTCAATGCGTAACAAATGGTCTGATATCTGTTTTTCTATATAATTCGTAGACATTTACAATTAACCCTTTAAACCAAGTTTCTGTATAACCTTCTTATATTCATTAAAGTTATAACTCTTGAGATATTTAAGTAGTTTTCTTCTTCTTCCTATTAATTTCAGCAAACCCTTTCTTGAATGAAAATCCTTAGGATTAACTTTAAAATGTTCTGTTAAATAAGAGATTCTCTCACTTAACAGAGCTATCTGCACTGAGGCAGATCCCGTATCCTGGTCATGAGACCCGAATTCTTTCATAATCTGAACTTTCTTTTCTCTATCAAGCACCATTTCACAACTCCTTACAAGCATTTTTAATCCTCTATATGTTATAGAACATACGCCCATTTGTAAAGTTTTTTCTATATATTTAACTGACCTTACGCAGTTTTCAATTCCTGCAACTCCGCTCTAAGTTAATTATGAATGCCGTTCTTATACTATAACTCTATGTCTATCTTGAATGAATATGAATTTTAAGGAATGTGCTGTGCCAAGGGCAAAACTTCAACTGTTTGAGCCGAGACCTCACAAAACTGCTTTCATTTTCTTTGTGGAAGTGAGGACTCGGTGAGTGCAAGAGATTTTAATTAAAATTTGCCGTTAAAAAATTCATTTTGAGTTGAAAGAGTCTTGATAGAAAAAATATTAGATTGTTGTGCAATGGTCTCAAAATGCGTAAGGTCAAATATATATTCTCCATCTTGAAGGTGAAAACATCAAAATAAGTAACTAAGTTATATTCAGCTTACATTAGCATCAAATTTTTACTTGAACTTTTCAAATTGTTATGTTAAAAGTATCATAGTTTAGGTATAAAAAATACCCAACCGCCCCGTTACCCCAAACGGGGCATCCCCCCTTGTTACCTTATTATTTCAATAATGGTTGTATTGGCAGCTTTTCGTGCCGGTATATATCCGAATATTATACCTAAAAAGAAAACAATAACGAAGGAAAGAACAATCGGTAATATTGCAAACACTAACGGCCAATGAAGAAAAAACAAAATTAACAGGGATACGACTTCAGCAAATATTAAGCCGATTGTTCCGCCGAATATACAGATAAATAGAGATTCAATCAAAAATTGATATACAATGTCGAGTTTTGTTGCACCGCATGCTCTTCTTACCGCTATTTCATTTTTTCTTTTTTCCACCGTCACAAACATCATCCCCATAATGCCTATGCCCCCTATAACAAGGGATATGCTTGCTATTAAAAATGTTACAAGTCTCATAATTTTCATAGTCTCGGCCTTCGTATCATAAAGCTCTTTTTCCGTATCGATTGTAAAATCCCTATTTTTTAAATTAATTATTTTGTGATTTCTGATAAGTACAGTGTCTATCTGCTTAGTTATATCATACCGTGTCTGCATAAAAATATTTGTGATATAGCGGACATTATATATCTTTTTCATAGCTGTAGTTAACGGTATATATACCGATTCATCCAAGTTCGTATTTGTTAAATCAACTCCCATAGGTTTCAAAACGCCTATAACGCGAAAAGGGATGTTTTTTATGGTTATATATCCCAACGCGCCATTTTTAGATAAATTCTTTTTTACTGCATAACCTACAACGACAACATTTTTTGCTATATTCTCATCAATTTGCCCAAACAGTCTGCCGTCTAAAAGCTGAAAGTTTCTCATTGCAAAAAAGTTGGGTGTTACTCCTGCTGCATCAACACGCATAGAATTATTAAATTTTTTAACATCTATCTTATGTAAGGAGCACACAAGTGCCATACCACTGATGGCGTTTCTCATCCTATTTCTTATATTTACAGCATCATTTATGGTTAGTGTATGCGCTATTTTTCTTCTGTGCGGGTTATTTGTAGGTATGCGCGCCGATACAATAATCATATTTTCCCCAAACGTTTCCATAGCATTTTGTAGTTTTTTCTGAGATGATTGCCCTATATTTATAACAACTACAGTTGCAAATATACCTATAGCTATACCTATGGCGGATAGGAGAGACTGTTTCTTATTTAAGAGGAAAAAAAACAGTGCTCTCTTTAAAAGCTCTTTCATGACAATATCCTTGCCGGCTGTATTTTAGATGCTCTATAAGCAGGCACCAGGCTGAACAAGAAACCTATCAACAAGGAAAAAAAAGTGGATAACAGAATAACATTCGGTCCCACATACATATCAAACGGCAGTATTCCGCCGATACTCAAAGAAATAACAAATGTGATAGTCAGACCAATAACTGCTGAGATTAAACCTATCATAGATCCTGTAAGCGCAATCTCTTTTATAACATCTTTCCTCGAGGCGCCAAACGATTTTTTCACAGCTATCTCATATTTTTTCTTCTCTATATAAGATAACATCATATTCATTATAACAACACCGCTGACTATCATTGAAACGGCTGCTATAATAATAAGAAACATGGTTAGGGCATAGTTTGCCTTCGTTACCGCTTCTATAATTTGCGAAGGTTTAATTATTTTAAAATCGCTGATTCTGTCTTTATGCAGATTATGATTTTTTCTTAAAATATATGTTATGGTTTTAATAACACTGTCCATATTTACGTTCTCTTTTATGTTCATTCTGATATATGCAAAATATCTGGTATGGTACAGCAGGGTTCTGAATGTAGTGTATGGTATTATTGCTATATTATCCACGTCAAATTTTCCGATATCACCTTTTTTAGACAAAATCCCTATAACTTTAAAATATTGACAATTTATATTTATAAAACGCCCAAAAGCAGATTTGCCGTTAAACAGCTGCCTATCTACGGTTGCACCTATTACACACACCTTTGATCTCTTTATTACATCGCTTCTATTAAAAAATCTTCCCTCTGCCACGCCCCAATGCCTGACCTTTGCCCAGTTGCTCTGCCCACCCTGAACAGCGGTTAGAATAATATTGCTTTTATATTTTAAATTATATTCCTTAAAAAAAATACCTGCCGAAATTCCCGATACGCCGTTCACCATTTTTATATCATCCGCATCTTTATCGGTTAAGGACAGTTGTTTAACG
>CAZOGA010000034.1:0-11812 GCA_964579095.1 uncultured Desulfurellales bacterium | reverse complement strand
TTAACATGCGGTTTAGAACGAACGTATTTTTCCTTTGCCATAGGTTTCCTCCTTAATTAAATATCCTTTTTAACTATTTTTTCAGATACAGATTTAGGAACTTCTTCATAGTGAGCAAACTGCATTGTGTAAGCACCCCTGCCTTGTGTAATGGATCTTAAAGCCGTAGCATATCCAAACATCTCCGATAACGGCACATCTGCTTTTACAATTTTAAGGTTTCCTTTTTCGGTCATATCTTTTATCTTGCCGCGTCTTGAATTGATATCACCAATTACATCGCCTAAATATTGCTCAGGCGCAGTCACTTCAACATCCATAACAGGTTCTAACAAATAAGGCTTAGCTTTCCTCATACACTCTTTAAAAGCCATAGAACCCGCTATTTTGAACGATATTTCTGATGAATCCACATCATGATAAGATCCGTCATACAGCGTTGCTTTCACATCTATTACAGGATAGCCTGCAATCACGCCGGAATCCATAGCTTCCTTTACACCTGTTTCAACTGCAGGTATAAATTCTTTAGGTATAACACCTCCGACAATGCCATTAACGAACTCAAACCCTTTACCTTGTTCCAAGGGTTCCAATTTAAGCCAAACATCGCCGTACTGCCCATGTCCTCCAGTTTGACGTACAAACTTACCCTCTTGTTTTGTCTCTCTTTTAACGCTTTCTTTATAAGCCACCTGCGGCTTGCCTACATTAACATCTGCGTTAAACTCTCTTCTTAATCTATCAACAATGATTTCGAGATGCAGTTCACCCATCCCGGAAACTATAGTTTGATTTGTTTCCTCATCCTGTTTAACTGTAAAGGTAGGATCTTCTTCAGCCAGCTTCTGGAGTGCTGCAGAAAGTTTATCCTGATCAGCTTTTGTCTTCGGCTCGATGGCTATAGATATAACAGGATCCGGAAATTCAATGGATTCCAAAATTATAGGACTCTTTTCGTCGCATAAGGTATTGCCTGTTGTCGTATACTTCAAACCTATAGCTGCGGCTATATCTCCTGCATGTACGCTTTCAATATCTTCTCTTTTATTGGAATGCATTCTCAGCAGTCTTCCGATTCTTTCTCTTTTTCTTTTACTGGAGTTATAAACATATGAACCTGTTGACATAACGCCGGAATAGACCCTAAAATATGTTAATTTTCCTACAAACGGATCACTCATAACCTTAAATGCTAAAACGCTTAAAGGCTCTTCATCAGAGGCATTCCTCGTTTCTTCTGCCTGCGTATCAGGATTTATACCTTTTACAGACGGAACATCCAAAGGAGTCGGCAAATAACATACAACTGCATCCAGCAAAGGCTGAACACCTTTATTTTTAAATGCCGAACCGCATAAAACAGGGGTTATGTGATTGCCGAGTGTAGCACCCCTTATCACTTTCTTTATATCATTCTCCTCAACATCAGTTCCATCTAAATATTTTTCCATGATACCATCATCAAAATCCGCAAGTGATTCTATCAGTATATTTCTATATTCCAAAGCTTTATCTAATAGGTCATCAGGTATATCCTTCTCTGAAAATGTAGCACCGAGTATATCAGAATCCCAAATCAAAGCTTTCATCTTAATAAGATCAACAACGCCCGCAAAATCGCTTTCTGAACCTATGGGTATCTGAAGCGGAAGAGCGATAGTATTAAGTTTTTCCCTTATTTCTTTTAAGACAGCATAAAAATCCGCCCCTGTTCTATCCATCTTGTTGATGAAAGCAATGCGCGGTACATGATATTTATCAGCTTGTCTCCAAACAGTTTCACTTTGAGGTTCAACTCCTCCCACAGCACAAAACACGCCCACAGCACCGTCCAATACCCTTAATGATCTCTCAACTTCAACAGTAAAATCAACATGCCCGGGGGTGTCTATAATATTAATTGTATGGTTCTTCCAGAAACAGGTAGTTGCAGCTGATGTTATGGTAATACCTCGTTCCTTCTCCTGTTCCATCCAGTCCATAGTTGCCGTGCCTTCGTGAACCTCGCCTATTTTATGAGAAACGCCCGTATAGTACAATATCCTCTCCGTAGTTGTGGTCTTTCCTGCATCTATATGGGCAATAATTCCTATATTATTAGTATTTTCAAGAGTGTGCTTATGTGACAATATACACCTCTACCATCTATAGTGGGCAAATGCCCTATTGGCTTCTGCCATTCTATGTACATCTTCTTTTTTCTTTATGGATGAACCTCTATTATTAGCTGCGTCTAAAATTTCCCCTGCTAATTTTTCCACCATAGTTCTTTCAGCTCTTGCTTTAGCATAATTAACAAGCCATCTAACCACCAGAGCTTTCTGCCGCTCAGGTCTGATTTCAACAGGAACCTGATATGTAGCACCGCCGACCCTTCTCGGTCTTACCTCAATCTTCGGCGTTATATTATCTATAGCCTGCTGAAGCATCTCCATAGAATCATTTCCAGATTTATCCTTAACCATATCCATAGCTTTATAAAATATAGAGCTCGACAATGATTTTTTACCATCTAACATTATTTGATTAATTATCTTGCTAACAAAAATACTGTTATAAATAAGATCAGCTGCGACCTTTCTTTTTTCAGCCCTTCTCCTTCTCATTTATCTCACCTTCCTAAGCTTTTTTGGGTTTTTTTGCGCCATATTTAGATCTGCCGCGATTTCTATCATCAACCCCGCTTATGTCCAATGCGCCCCTGACTATGTGGTATCTGACACCGGGCAAATCCTTTACCCTTCCGCCTCTAACCAGCACAATAGAGTGTTCCTGTAAATTGTGGCCTTCGCCTGGAATATACGCGGTAATCTCATATCCGCTTGTTAATTTAACTCTTGCAACCTTACGCAATGCTGAGTTAGGTTTTTTGGGTGTAGTTGTGTAAACTCTTGTGCACACACCCCTTCTCTGAGGACAGCTCTGCAAAGCTAATGTTTTTTTCCTATCTTCGATCTTTTTTCTACCTTTTCTCACCAGCTGATTAATTGTTGGCACTTTTTTCAACCTCCTTTAAATCAAACTCGGCAAACCTATCAACAAATTTACTATTTGTCAAGTTGTTTAGGTACAATAGCAATATTGTCAAAGCGCTTTTGACCTGTACCTACAGGTATGAGCCTGCCTACTATAACATTTTCTTTTAATCCCCTCAACTTATCCATGGAACCGCCAATTGCAGCTTCGGTTAAAACTTTCGTTGTTTCCTGAAATGATGCTGCGGATATAAAACTCTCTGTGTTCAGCGATGCCTTGGTGATACCGAGTAATATTATTCTTCCTATCGCCGGCTTTTTACCTTTATTTGCCAAGTATTCATTCTTCTTTATAAAATGGAATCTGTTAATTACCTCTCCCTCTATAAAATCGCTGTCTCCGGCATCTTCTATAATAACTTTGGACAGCATTTGTCTGACTATAATTTCAATATGCTTATCGTTTATACTGACGCCCTGCAGCTTATACACCTGCTGAATCTCACTAACCATTATCTTCTGCAGTGCCCTTTCTCCCAATATATCCAGTATATCATGCGGATTAATGGCACCGTCTACAAGAGGCTCTCCCATTTCAACCCTGTCTCCGGGATAAACAAGAATTCTTTTATTTCTCGGAATTAAATACTCTTTTTTTATTTCACCTTTCCCTGCAGTAGATGTAATTACAATTTTTCTTTTGCCTTTTGTCTCCTTTCCATAAGAAACTATACCGTTAATTTCACTGACAATCGTCATATCCTTAGGTTTTTTCGCTTCAAACAGTTCACTGACACGCGGAAGGCCGCCCGTTATATCTGTCGTTTTTTCAGATTCTTTAGGAATTTTACCTATAACATCCCCGGCTTTAGCAAATTCTCCATTCTCTTTCTGCAAAACAACTCCCGGAGGTATGTAATATAAGGCATTTTCATCTGTGTGTTTAAATTTTTTAATTTTCTTATCTTCATCTACCATTTCAATTCCGGGCTTTAAAGATATATCCTTGCTTTCCATCACAACAAAGCTTTTTAGGGATGTTATCTTATCTATTTCTTCTTTAATGGTAATATTTACAATTAAGTCCTTATACTTTATATATCCGTCAATCCCAGCGAGAAGATAATCATTATAAGCATCCCACTCTGCTATCGTTGTTGTACTCATATAAACGGTAGGATCATCCTCGAACACCTTCTTTTCCAGATCATCATCATATCCGGCCAGCAATGTTCCCGCCGTTACAGAATCGCCGTTGTTCACATATATTTTGGAATTTCTCGGTATATAGTATCTTACCTTTTCTTTAGATCCTTCCGATATGACAATATGCGTACCGTTTCTATTAACTACGCCCTCATGAAAATCTCCCACGTCAACAAGCTTATCGCCTTCAAGTGAAATAAGCTTAACTTCCCCGGCTTCTTCTGATTTCACAAACCTCTTTATTGTTTCTCCGTCTTTTGCATAGACCTTAGCTGCATAAGGAATCTTTTTAGGCACATCATAAATCTCCAGCACCCTTTCTATCAAAAGATCATATTTACCAATTCCCGATCCATTTTTCACTGAAAACAGATATTTTCCTATCGGATCAGTATCACCTTTGATAAGGTCTTTCTCTGTAACAAAATTCACCTTTTTTAGCTCATACTGTTCATCTTCGCCTATTTTAATTATATAATTGGAGTTGTTTTCTTCTATTTTGACAATACCTTGATGTAAAGCAACAATATGAGGCTCCGTAATAAGAATAGCGGCGTCTCTTCTGGAAAAAACTATATCTTCATCAGCAGAATTTTTCACTATATCTATATTAAAAAATCTAACAATTCCAGCTCTTTTTGTTTTCGCACCCATATTTTCGCTCGTTCTCGATGCTGTTCCGCCGACATGAAATGTACGCAGGGTAAGCTGTGTTCCCGGTTCACCTATGGATTGTGCGGCCACAATGCCTACAGATTCACCCACCTCGACCCTTCCGCCTCTTGCCAAATTTCTGCCGTAGCATTTTGCACATACCCCATGTTCAGCTTTGCATGTCAGCGTGGAGTATATTTTCACTTCCCGAATACCGGCTTCAGTAATCTTTTTAACCTTAGCTTCGTTAATTTCTTCTGCATCACTTACAATAATTTCGCCTGTAAATGGATTAACGACATCTTCCGCAGCTGTTCTTCCTAAAATCCTATCTTCCAAAGACTCTATCTCTTCTCCATTAACCATTATGGCACCGACGCTAATACCTTCAGTTGTCCCGCAGTCATCCGTAGTTATAGTAACATCCTGCGCTACATCAACAAGCTTCCTCGTCAAGTATCCGGCATTTGCAGTTTTTAATGCGGTATCGGCAAGGCCTTTTCTTGCACCGTGTGTAGATGTAAAATATTCAAGGACACTCAATCCCTCTTTAAAATTGGATTTAATGGGTGTTTCTAAAATATCACCCGACGGCTTTGCCATTAAGCCCCTTATACCCGCAAGCTGCCTCATCTGCTGTGCCGAGCCCCTTGCACCGGAATCAGCCATTATATAAATTGGATTAAAGCTTTCTCCGTATTCACCGCCCAATTTTTTCATCATAGCATTGGCAATTCTATCTGTAGAAGAACTCCATATATCTATGGATTTATTGTATCTTTCAGAGGCTGTCAGCAAACCCTGTCTATATTGTTCCTGTATTTTCCTAACTTCTTCTTCTGCTTTTTTTACAATATCTTTTTTCTCTGTCGGAATCACCATATCCTCTATGGATATGGATATGCCGCTTTTTGTAGACATCTCATATCCCATACTTTTAACATCATCCAAAAATTTCACCACTTTAGGCAGATCTGTATGTCTATGCATATAAGCTATAAGTTTAGCTATCTCTTTCTTTGTCATTAATTTATTAATTTTTCTAAATGGAATACTCTCAGGTACAATTCTTGAAAACAGCACCCTGCCTACCGTTGTATTGAATATTTCATCTTTAACCCTGGCTTTAATCTTTGCATTTATGGCACAAACATTATTATTATAGGCTATATATACCTCTTCTTCACTGCCGAAAATCATACCTTCGCCTTTAGCGTTAGAAGCTTCTTTGGTCATATAATATATGCCGAGAACCATGTCCTGGCTCGGCGTTGCTATAGGGTTTCCGCTGGCCGGTGAGATAATATTCTCCGTAGATAACATTATTGCATCCGACTCTAATCTGGCTTCTACACTCAATGGTACATGAATAGCCATTTGATCACCGTCAAAATCAGCGTTAAAAGCCGCGCATACCAGAGGATGCAGTCTTATGGCTTTTTCATCTGTTAAGATAGGATGAAATGCCTGTATAGATAATCTATGCAGCGTAGGCGCCCTATTTAATAAAATAGGATGCTCCTTAACAACTTCCTCAAGTATATTCCATATAACGCTTTCTTTTCTGTCTACTATTTTCTTGGCAGCTTTAACGGTGGTAGCGTTCCCGTCTTCTATCAAATGATGATAGATAAACGGTTTAAACAGTTCCAAAGCCATAATCTTCGGCAAGCCGCATTGGTCCATAGTAAGCTCCGGGCCGGCAACAATAACCGAACGCCCCGAATAATCCACTCTTTTTCCGAGAAGGTTTCTTCTGAATCTTCCCTCTTTCCCTTTAATGGAATCACTTAATGACTTCAGCGGTCTATTGTTCGACGTTCTTACAACCTGTTTTCTTCTGCCGTTATCAATTAATGCATCAACAGCTTCCTGAAGCATCCTCTTTTCATTTCTTATTATAATAGATGGCGCACCTAACTCCATCAGCCGTTTCAGCCTGTTGTTTCTATTTATCACCCTTCTATATAAATCATTTAAATCACTCGATGCAAATCTGCCGCCCTCTAAAGATACAAGAGGTCTTAAATCAGGAGGCAAAACAGGAAGAACGTTCATAACCATCCATTCAGGCTTGTTGGAACTTCTCTTAAATTTTTCTGCCAGCCTCATACGCTTCATTATCTTCTTTTTTTTAGGCTCAGAATTTGTTGCTTCTAATTCATCCCTCAATTCCAATATCAACATATCAAGATCTATATTTTTAAGCAGTTTCTGTATAGCTAATGCTCCCATTTCTGCAATAAATCTAATGCCGTATTCCGACAGATAATTTTTATAGGCAGTTTCGCTCAACACAGTCTTGACAGGCAGTTTATCCACTTCACTTTCCGTGATTATATATGATTCGTAATATATTACCCTTTCCAAATCTTTAAGTTTTATATCAAGCAGAGATGCCATAACGCTTGGAACACTTCTCAAGAACCATATGTGGCTAACAGGTGTTGCCAATTCAATATGTCCCATACGTTCACGTCTTACGCGAGATTCCGTTACCTCAACCCCGCATTTTTCGCAGACTATACCCTTGTATTTTATTCTCTTATATTTGCCGCACAAACATTCATAATCTTTAATAGGTCCAAATATTTTAGCACAAAACAGACCATCTCTTTCAGGCTTAAATGTTCTGTAATTTATAGTCTCAGCTTTTTTTACTTCGCCATGACTCCACTCTCTTATCTTCTCAGGAGAAGCCAATTTTATCCTTATAGCATCAAAATCTTTCGCGGATTTTGGTTTACTTTTTAAAACAGTAAACATCTATATCATCCCCCTATTTTTCTCCTTATGTCCTTTAAGAGTTCCACATCTAAACCCAATGCTTTCATCTCTTTTACCAAAACATTAAATGATTCCGGAACTCCGCCCAAAGGAACAGATCTTCCCTTTACTATAGATTCATAAGTTTTGTTTCTACCGCTTACATCATCCGATTTTACAGTAAGCATCTCCTGCAGCGTATAACTTGCACCATACCCCTCTAATGACCAGACCTCCATCTCGCCAAATCTCTGACCACCGAATTGTGCCTTTCCTCCCAATGGCTGCTGCGTAACGAGTGAATATGGACCTATACTTCTTGCATGCACTTTATCATCAACAAGATGGTGCAGTTTCAGAACATACATCACACCCACTGTAACAGGTTCAAGAAATTTTTCTCCGGTAACACCATCATACAAGGCGCTTTTTAACCGCTTAATTCCGGTAACCTTCTGCAGGTATTTCAGATCATCCTCTTTTGCACCCTCGAATATAGGGTTTGCAAAATGTACGCCGTCCACCATATCCTCAGCATATGTATCTAATTTTTCATCACTTAAACTGTTTATAAAATCTTCAGCCTCTTTGTCATTTAATATGCTGCTTAAGAATAATCTCAGTTCATCCCTCTTTTTAGATTTAATCAGTTCATCTATTTTCTTGCCCAAACCCTTGCCCAGCCATCCAAGGTGAGATTCCATAATTTGCCCTATATTCATTCTCGACGGAACACCAAGCGGATTCAAAACAATATCCACAGGCGTGCCGTCTTCCAAAAAAGGTAGATCCTGAGCAGATAGAATTCTGGATACAACGCCCTTATTCCCATGCCTGCCGCTCATTTTATCTCCGACAGATAATCTTCTTTTTGTGGCAACATACACCTTAATTCCCATAATAACGCCTGGAGGCAAGGAGTCATCTGCGCTTAAATTCTTAAGCTTCTGCTCGTATGCGGCGGCGGCTTGTTTTATGTGATCTTCATAATGCCGCTTAATCTCTTCAATATTAACTTCATCTAAAATTAATTTTTTTAAATCATTCTCTTTTAAACTATTTAAATCCTCCGAGGAAAAAATATAGCCTTTCTTAAATTTTTCTTTATTGATTACAATATCTTTTTCTAAAGGATGTTCCATAACCTTCTCCTTTAGAGATTGCAGCTTTAATTTCTCAATTAAATTCAATTCTGTATCATAATTTTTCTTAAGCCTATACTTAGCGTCCTCATCTATCTCTTTTTTTCTCTCATTAGATTTTATACCTCTGCGCTTCAATATCTTCACATCAACAACTATACCGTTTGTATCCGGAGTGGCCTTCAAGGAGGAATCGCTGACATTGGTGGATTTTTCACCAAATATAGCACGCAAAAGACGTTCCTCGGGAGAATAATGCGTTTCAGCTTTCGGTGTAACCTTTCCTACTAATACATCACCGGGTTTTACATATGAGCCTATTCTTACTATTCCGTTTTTATCAAGATTTTTAATTATTTCCGCAGAAGCATTTGGAATATCTGCAGTAATTTCCTCGGGTCCAAATTTTGTATCGCTGGCGAAAATCTGAAATTCCTTAATATGTATGGAGGTGTACATATCCTCTTCTACGACTCTGCGGGAAATTGTTACTCCATCTTCATAATTATACCCGCGCCACGGCACAAATGCCACGACTAAATTTTTCCCGAGTGCAAGTTCGCCTTTTTCCATACTCGGACCATCCGCAATAATTTGTCCTTCCTTTACATAATCCCCTACATCAACTATAGGATTCTGCGAAAAACAGGTATCTTGGTTAGATCTTGAAAATCTCTCCAGCGGATACTCATCTAATTCATATCCTGAACCGCTCTTGTGCGATATGTATATTTTATCATCAACCCTCAAAACTTTGCCCGCCTTCTTTGCAATAATAGCATGGCGGGAATATTTCGCTGCAACATACTCCATTCCGGTACCTACAATGGGAGCTTCCGATCTCAGTAAAGGCACGGCTTGTCTCTGCATATTTGAACCCATAAGTGCCCTGTTTGCATCATCGTGCTCCAAAAACGGTATCATACCGGCAGCTACAGATACAATTTGGTTTGTTGCAACATCCATTAAATCTACTTCACTCTTATGCACAACCATAAATTCCTTATCTTTTCTAACGGAGACATATTCATTGGCAAATGAACCATCCTTGTTCAATGGCGCGTTTGCCTGTGCAATTATATGACCAGATTCGTTAGATGCCGTAAAGTATTCTATGTCTTCCGAAACTACGCCATTCTTGACCTTTCGATAAGGTGTCTCTATAAATCCGAAATTGTTAATCCTCGCATAGACAGACAATGACGAAATTAGACCTATATTTGGTCCTTCAGGTGTTTCTATAGGGCAAATTCTTCCGTAGTGCGTTGGATTGACATCCCTCACCTCAAATCCTGCCCGCTCTCTTGTTAAACCACCTGCTCCCAGCGCAGACAATCGTTTTTTATGAGAAATCTCCGAGAGTATATTGGTTTGATCCAAAAATTGCGACAGCTGACCTGTTGCAAAAAAATCTCTTATAGAGCTAGATATAGGCTTCGTATTTATCAGGTCATAAGGTGTTATAGTTTCTATATCTTTCATTATCATTTTGTCCCTAACGAGACGCTGCGTACGCAGAAGCCCCTTTCTGAGTTCATGGTACAGTAATTCTCCTACAAGATTAACTCTTTTGTTTGAAAGACTGTCGACATCATCGGGCACAACAAGATCATTTTCTAAAAGTATGAGATACTTAATTACGCCTATGAAATCATCCTTAGTAAGCGTTCTCACCTCATTCGGTATATCTATGCCTAAAGTTTCGTTTATCTTTATGCGGCCTTCTAAAGACAGGTCATATCTATTAAAATCAAAGAATAGACTGCTAAAAAATTTGTCAGCATCCTCAATAGTTGTATGCTCTCCAGGTCTTAAAATTGTATGAAGAAACACTTTGGATAAGTCCTGTTCACTGATATCTCCTGAAATCAGGGCTTTCTTTTTTTTCAAAACGTCCCTGTCTGCAATTATGGTATCAACTATAATATTATCGTTATATTTGCAGTAAACTACATCAAATTTAACGGTTTGTTTTTTTATAGAACTTAATAAATCCGTATTTATAATGCTCGCCGTGTCACAAATCAAATCTTTTTCCTGATCAGAGGATACAATCCTGGTTGCGGCAATTTTATCAACCAGGTCGGATTCCCTAATAGATATATATCTCAAATTATTGGCCTTTAGAAAATCCAATACCCTTTTTGTTATCTTTTTTCCTGCTTTGACAGCAACTTCAGAGTTTATAAGCACGTCTTCCGCAGATTTAAATCCCACTATACTTTCTGAAACTTTGGCAAAAAACCGTTCATTTTTTACCTTTATATTAACTGTTTTGTAAAATAATTTTAAAATTTCACTTTCCGTGAAACCCAATGCCTTCAACAAGATGGTTGACGGAAATTTCTTTTTTCTATCTATCCTCGAAAATAATATATCCTTGACATCTGTTTCAAATTCTATCCAGCTGCCTCTTTCCGGTATAATTTGTCCATAAAATTGCCCCCGGCTTCCCGCTTTTGACAATGGCTTAAATATAACTCCGGTTGACCTATGCAATTGTCCTACAATGACCCTTTCTACGCCATTAATTATAAAACTACCGGAATTAGTTACGAGGGGTATCTCGCCGACGTATATTTCCTGTTCCTTAATATCTTTAACATTCAGCTTATCACCTGTATTTTCATCTACATCCCATAATGTCAGTCTTACTTTTATTGTAATAGAGCCTGTATAGGAAACGCCGCGCGCTTTACATTCTTTATCATCAAATTTAGGTTCTTTAATACTCCAATCTATCAGATCAAGTTTCAATCTTCCATGAACATCATCTATGGGGAAAATAGACTTTAATGCATTGTCTAAATTTTTTTCTATTTTACTATTTTTATCCAAAAAGCTATTAAAAGAATTTATATTAAGATTCAGCTGATCAGGTATATCCATCACACTTTTGCTTTTACCAAAGCTAACCCTTAATCTATAATCTAAAGGAAGAGGTTTAGCCATTTACTCACCTCGTTAATAATTTTTAAAGTTTTATATAACTTACCTTACGCGCCCTGAGTTGTTTTCTGTGAAAAGAAAAAACATTGGATGCTTATAAAGTTATTTAAACAAAGA
>CAZOGA010000033.1:10015-11958 GCA_964579095.1 uncultured Desulfurellales bacterium | reverse complement strand
ACGATTTCATGGACTTACCTCCAAAAGAATTAGATTTAATTTTCAATCAATTTCTTACCTATTGTAGTAAAAGCTTAAGAAAAAGCAAGTTTTTTATTAATTAATTGTGATTTTATTTTTAAAATGAACGTTTTTTCATAAAAATCATAAAATTTTACCAAAAGCTGCTTTAAATAAACATAAAGTAAATTAATAAAAACGATCAGCAGAATATATAAAGTTAATCAATGCCTAAAATACTTGCTTTTTTTTACTAAAATAGTAGATTAGAAAAGAAGGTGGACGACTTAGATATTTCTGATAAATATGGACTTAACAGGGTCAGCCGCATCATAAAATAAATTTTTTAGGCAGATGATCTTTTGAATGGAAATATATACTGTTTTTGGGATTTTTTTACATCGTATTTAATAACTCAAAGTGCGTAAGCTGCCTACAGGAGGTTTGTATGGATACAGCAGAATATAAAATAGATCAAATAAGTGTATTTATAGAGAACAAAAAAGGCAGATTTTTTAGTGTGACAAAGGTATTAAAAGAAGCTGGCGTTAATATAAGGGCAATGAGTCTGGCAGATACCGTAGACTTCGGTATATTAAGGTTTGTAGTTGATAAGCCTAAGACTGCGTACGATGTTTTAATGGATAGGGATTTTATAGCAAGAAAGAATAGTGTTTTGGCAATAGCTGTTAATGATAAATGCGGCGGCTTATCAAATCTGCTTGAGGTAATTACAAAAGAGGACCTGAATGTGGAGTATATGTATACATTTCTCAACGCATTGGAGAAAAAAGCGGTTATGCTGTTTAGATTTGAGGATATAGATGCAGCTATAGAAAAATTTTTATCTGCCGATGTTGAATTATTAAATAAAGATTATATAAAAAATGTGTAGCACGGGGTGTAAATGTAATGCTGGATAGATCCAAAAGGCCTTTGCTAAGAGAGGATATAGAAAATCTGCAGACTGAATTATTAAGAGAAAAAATAGATTATGCTCGCAATAATGTGGAGTTTTATAAAAAAAGATTCAATGACTTCGGCATCAATAAAAACTCTATAAACAGTATAGAGGATATCCGGAAACTTCCGTTTACAACAAAGGATGATTTCAGGGATAATTATCCGTTTGGATTATTCGCCGTGCCTATGAAAAATATTGTAAGAATTCATGCTTCAAGCGGAACTACAGGCAAACCCACAGTCGTAGGGTATACAAAACAGGATATAGACACATGGAGTGAACTTGTTTCAAGGGTTGCCCGGTCTGCTTCAGTCACCGATGAGGATATAGTTCATATTGCCTTCGGATACGGTTTATTTACCGGCGGGTTCGGCCTGCATTACGGACTTGAGAGATTGGGCGCCGCTATTGTGCCCGCATCCAGCGGAAATACAAAGAGACAGATTATGCTGATAAAGGATTATGGGGCAACGGTGCTTGTTTGCACGCCAAGTTACGCTATGTATATAGCCGAGGTTGCCAAAGGACTGGGCCTTGATCCTAAGAAGGATTTAAAGCTTAGGGTAGGCATGTTCGGCGCAGAACCATGGAGTGAAGGCTTAAGAAAAAAATTGGAAGAAGCGCTGAATATCAAAGCATATGATAATTATGGACTCAGTGAAGTGATGGGACCGGGTGTCGCGGGAGAGTGCGAAACTCAAAACGGTATGCATATTTATGAGGATCACTTCATAGCAGAGATTATAGATCCGGAAACAGAACAGCCGGTGAAAGACGGGGAATACGGCGAACTGGTCATTACGACGCTCACCAAAGAGGCCCTGCCTGTATTTAGATACAGAACAAGAGATATCACAAAATTAAATAAGAAAAAATGTGAATGCGGCAGTATATTTGCGCGTATGGATAAACCCATAGGCAGAACCGATGATATGCTGATAATAAGGGGTGTTAATATTTTCCCAAGTCAGATTGAAGA
>CAZOGA010000033.1:4451-9915 GCA_964579095.1 uncultured Desulfurellales bacterium | reverse complement strand
ATAGACGTGCTCAATAAAGCTATTTCTCCTGAAGGGTTTAACATAGGCATGAATCTGCAGCGGACAGCAGGCGCAGGCATAGATGATCATATTCATATTCATATAGTTCCGCGCTGGAACGGGGATACTAATTTTATGCCCATCATATCGGATACAAAGGTAATATCGGAATCTATTAGCAAAACTTATAAAAAACTCAAGGAATATTTCGGGGGTTAGAATGAAGATAATACGATTGGTTATAGTTGCCGTCATAATCTTGCTGTTAGTTTTATTCATTGTTTACAACAATGCAAAGGTCAGCGTAGAATATTTAAGTATGCATTTTGATAATATGCCTATATGGCTTGTTGTTTTTATATCTGTTTTTTCAGGTATGATTATGGGATGGTTTTTTATGTTCGTAGATGAACTTTCCATTAAGAAAAATATAAAAGATAAAGATAAAGAGCTAAAAGCGTTAAAGGAGGAAATAGCGCAGTTAAGACAGCTCACTATATCCGACTCCGAAGACAAATGATCTTACCATGCATATAAATATAGATACAGTAATAAATTTTATAGATCAATATTCTATGATCCTTATTTGCATTCTGTTTTTTGCCCTCGGAATACTGTTTGAATATCTGCTGCTGCTCGGTAAGAAAAAAAGCGATGCGTTTGACAGGGCTAAATTAGAAAGTTATGTCAAAGGTATGAATTATATCATAGAAGATAAAACGGATAAAGCGATAGAGGAATTGACCAATACCGCCAAACTAAATCCTGATTTGATAGAAATTTATAACAGTATAGGTAACTTATTTAGGAAAAAGGGAGAAATAAACAGAGCCCTCATTATACACAAAAGCCTTCTTGCAAGACCGCATCTCGATAAGGAAAAAAAGATGGAATTGTATATAAATATGGGCGTTGACTACAGAAAAGCAGGGTTATACGACAGAGCAAGGGAATTTTTCAAAAATGCACTGTCTATAGACCCGAAAAACAGCTTGGCAAGAAAATATCTCGATGAAGTGTATGAGGATTCAAGAGATTGGGAAAATGCACTTATATGGCATAAACGTTTCGGCGAAAATGACGAAAGCATTATAGCGCATATTTATACGGAAATAGGAAAGGAGCAATTGGCGGACAATAATGTAATTCAGGCAAAGAAAAATTTTGAAAAAGCGCTGAAAACAGATAAAGCATGTATAGATGCCCACTTATATTTTGGAGATGCCTGTTATGCAGTAGGCGACATAGATAAAGCGGTCGGAGAATGGATAAAAGCGGCTAAATTGAGACCGGAATTTTCAAATTTGGCGATAAAACGCATCAGCGATGTCGAAAAACTTAAAAATGTTGTCAGGGAACTGCTTATTGACAAACCTAAAAATAAATATACGCTCTATTTTTGTGCCAATGCTATGTTTGAAATAGGAGAGTTTTCAAAAGCGATATCTTTATACAAATATCTAATAAAAATCGGCGTCAGGACAAATGCAATGCTTAAAAGATTTGCTGAATATGAAAACGAACATCTGCCCTCATTCATTAATATATATGCCGGGGCAGGCGATATTAAAGACGTTAATTACACCTGCACCAATTGCGGTTATGCCTCGCATACGCTCTTTTTTAGATGTCCAAAGTGCAGAACATGGGACAGCGTCAGGGTTGACTTGATATAATGTTATACGCTCTAAATGGAATAGTGGTGGAAAAAAGCAACAACCTTGTCGTTATAGATATAAATGGCATAATGTTCAAAGTTATAGTGCCGCTTTCTTCACTATCAAAGCTTCCGGATATAAACAATAAGACGCAGCTGTTTACTGAACTTATACTGGGAGAAAATGTCGTTAATTTATATGGATTTTGTACAAAGTCTGAGAAAAATTTATTTAATGAGCTGAGAAAAGTGTCAAAAATAGGCGCTAAAACGGCAATATCAGCTCTATCTGCACTGTCTGTTGATAGACTGTATAAAGCAATTGAAGAAAAAGATGACAGAACACTCGCCATGATTCCCGGAATAGGAAGAAAAACGGCTCTGTCTATAATAGTTCAGCTTTCTGGGAAAATGCCCAAATTTGAGAATAAGATTGTTTCAGATGCTGTAGAAACTCTATCCAATTTGGGATTTAACAAAGGCGCATCTCTGAAATTAGTCAATGAAATATATAATCAGGATACATCCATCTCATTAGAAATGCTTGTAAAGGAATCTTTGAAACGTTCTATGAAAAAAAATGGCAGTTGATATTTATTCTGTTAGCGAAGTAAATAAAAATATTCAGGAAATTTTAGAATCAAATTTTTATGATATTTGGGTTGAAGGCGAAGTTTCAAACTTGAAGTATCATTCATCCGGACATATATATTTTTCTTTAACAGACGACAAGTCGAACATAAAGGCTGTAATATATAAAAGCAGAACACATAAGCTAAAAACCAAACTAACAAATGGAATTAAGGTCGTTGTATTTGGATCAATTAATGTATATCTGCAGGGAGGGAGCTATCAGATATCTGTAGAATATGTAAGAGAATCTGGTATAGGCAAAAAGTTTTACGACTTGGAAAAGCTCAAAAAGCAATTTAAAAAGAACGGATATTTTGAACGGAAACGCCCCATATCTGAATACCCGAGAAAAATTATCGTTTTAACAAGTATAAGCGGTGCTGCTGTAAGGGATATTATTCAAGTTATCAAAAGACGTGCAGCGGGAATCACTATATATTTATATCCTGTAGTTGTGCAGGGCGAGCAGGCTAAAAAATCCATATTAAATGCTTTTAACGCAATAAACGAATCCAATATTGATGCAGATGCATTAATATTGGCAAGAGGCGGCGGCTCAATGGAGGATTTATGGATTTTTAATGATCCCGATATTGCCCTTGCTTTGTACCATTCAAAATACCCGACCATCAGTGCCGTAGGGCATGAAATAGATTTTACATTGTGTGATTTTGTTGCCGATAAACGCGCCGAAACGCCGTCCGCCGCCGCTGAACTGCTGACGCATAAAACAGCGGAACTATATGACAAACTTCAGACATTAAAAGAGACAATAAACAATAATATTCATAGAATAATGCTGAACAAAAAAAGGCAGCTTGAATATATTTCCTACCAGACAAATTATAATAAATTAAAGACGTTAATAGAAAATCTTTACCTTTTTGCAGATTCGCTTACAGATAAAATAATTTCTTCAATGAACAATATTATATATATGAATAAATCACATCTACAATCGCTTGCTGAAACTATGCATAATAATAACCCTATATATAAATTGGCACTATATAGACAAGAATGCGGCTCTTATAAAAACAAAATAACTTCTGATATGTTTAATATTATATATGATAAAAAAAATAGCGTTAACTTTTTGCGAAATGCTTTGAGACTGCTGAATCCTGAGAATATATTGAAGAAAGGCTACACAATTACAACTGATAAGAACGGCAATACCGTAAAATCAGCAAATCAGATAGATATTGATGATAACATCATAACAATATTTCAAAATGGCAAAGCATCATCTACTGTTAACAAAGTTTATCGATCAAAACACCCTCTCTAAGAGAGCCGTTTGTTGTAATTAAATAATCCTTTTGAAAAAAGTTAAGTATTGCGAGCACCACTTTAGCCCCAACCGTGATGACGTCCTCCCTTCCTTTTTCTAAAATCTTAAAATGCTCAAGTCTATCGTCCGATTTTAATGATATCAGATTATCCAATATATTTTGAATTCTGCCCTTTCTTAAGACATAGCCCTCTGTTTTTTTGTATGAATATTTTTCTATGCCCATATCTATGGCTGCCAGGCTTGTAACCGTTCCTGCATTTCCGATGATCATTTCAGGCTCTAAAAAACTGTTTTTTCGGAATATTTCACTGAACCTTCCCATAAAATAATCTGACGCTGCATCTAAATCTTTCATTGCCGGAGGATCACTTTTTATAAACTGCTCAAACAGCTTAACCGCACCGGATGGTATGCTGAATGAGTTCTTTAAATCTTTGCCCTTAGAAAACATAAATTCGGTGCTGCCGCCGCCCAAATCAAATGCCGTCCATGTTTTGTCATTAATTATTGGGCCCAAACTATAAACTATGCCAAGATGGGTTAACGATGCTTCTTTGGACGCGTCTATTACGTCTATATCAAAACCTGCATCATGAAGATTCTTTAAAAACCAATCTTTATTTTCCGCTTCTCTTACAGCGCTTGTTGCAGTGATAAATACTTTATCTATATTATAATTGTTTATTATTTTGCTGTAATCATTTAATATCGATCTTGTACGCTCAAGAGCCGCATTATTTATCTTTCTGCTTAATCCGAAACCTTCTCCGATTCGGGCTATCCTGCTTTCCTGATACAAAGTTCGGAAAAAACCATTCGCTCTCTTTTCGGCTATTAAAAGTCTTATTGTGTTTGTGCCCATATCTATGGATGCCGAATTCATCTAATAAAAATTCCTCTCAATATCAAAAATACTGCTCCCGATAAACCGGCTGCTATGGGAATTGTTAACATCCAGGAAATAAACACTTCTTTTAAAACCTTCATATTAATAGCCGACAGACCTCTTGCGAGCCCGACGCCCACTACTGCACCGATCAGTGTGTGTGTTGTGGATATAGGCAGACCTAATCTTGAGCATACAAGAACAGTTGTAGCTGCCCCGAACTCTGCCGAGAATCCCCTTGACGGGGTCATGCTTGTTATCTTTCTGCCGACCACAAGTATAACTTTATATCCATACATAGAAAGTCCCACAACTATGCCCACACCGCCCACGCTTAAAATCCAGATGGGCATAGCTGTCTGATGTCCTTGAGTTAAAGCTTGAGCATAAACAGCGCCCATAAGAGGACCTATGGCATTTGCAACATCATTTGCGCCATGTGCGAATGCCATATAAGATGCGGTTATAACCTGAAGCATTGCAAACACCCTTTCAACCTGGGGATATCTTCTCTTATAGGGCAGCGTGGGATCTACCGGAATTTTTGAAACAACAATCTTAATTGTTAGATAAAACACGGCGCCTACAATCAAGGTTATAATAACCGAGTGCGTAAACGAAAGATACAAATGCAGATTTTTAAGACCCTTGTATAACATAGAAAAAACTATCACAGCAGACACCATAAATGCCAAAAACGGCGCATACTTTTTTGCCGCTACGACAGGCTTATCATTTTGCAATATATACTTAGAGATGAATGAAAATATAGTAAATGCAATAATAGCTCCGCTGATGGGCGATACAAACCAGCTTGCAACTATTGTAACCAGTTTGCCCCACTGGATTGAGGATACACCCTGGCTTACAATACCGAAACCTATAACACCGCCGACTATAGAGTGTGTTGTAGATACCGGCATGCCGAGTTTTGTGGCCAGATTAATCCAAATGGATGAGGCTAAGAGTGTGGCAAGCATGCCGTATGAAA
>CAZOGA010000033.1:0-4351 GCA_964579095.1 uncultured Desulfurellales bacterium | reverse complement strand
TACTGCGATATTACAAGCCTTATTCTATTGCCCATTTTTTTAGCCGCATTAGCTATTCCGCCTGTGACCTCCAATATTTTGAGCCATAAGACCAAAGATGCACAATCCATTTCCTTTGGAGAATTCAGCACAGCTTTGGTAAGACTATATTGAAACTTATCGGTTTCATGTTCAGTTTCATTAATTTTATCAAGTAAATCAGAAACAGTCTTTGCTTCCGGACCGCCGAAATTAGCTTCCTTCAACATATCCAATTCGTCTATAACCTGCTTAGCAAGATTAACTACATCAACAACTGTTTTTGCAAATTTTCTCAGATCTTCTTTAACATTGTCAGGAACAATAATATTTTTAAATGTCATTAATATACCGAGGTCTTCTGCAGTGTCGGCTATTGCATCCATAGATGTTATAATCTGCAATATATCGCCTCTTGCTACAGGCATAAAAATACTGCTGGGCAGGCTTTGTCTTATCTCGGTTTTTATAATATCCGTTTTATACTCATGGTCGGATATTTCCTTAGCTATTCTGTCTCTATTTTTTTCATCTCCGTTTATAAAAGCTTCATAAAGCGCCGGAACACGGTCTGTGCACTCGACAACCTCTTTCATCATTTCGCCCAATGCTACAAATGGAGATTTCCTGAAAAGATCAAATATACTCATAGATGCCTCCATATATTTTATTCATTATTTAATATTTTTACCTTTTCAATGATATTTCTTGCAGCGTCCTCAAATGATTTTGACACAGGAGAATCCGGATTTACGGCGGTAATGGGCTTGCCTGTATCTCCGCCTTCTCTCACCTCAACATCAATCGGTATCTCTCCCAAAAACGGCAGCGAATATTCAACAGAGAATTTTTTTCCTCCGCCATGTGCAAATATGTCTGTTCTTGCACCGCATTTCGGACATATAAAATAACTCATATTTTCTATAACACCGAGCACCGGAATATTTAGTTTTTTAAAAAAATCGTTGGCTTTCATAGCGTCACTTATAGCAACATCCTGCGGTGTAATGACAATAATTCCGCCTGATACCTTTGTTTTTTGTGCCAAAGTTAATTGCGCATCACCTGTTCCGGGCGGCAGGTCAACCACAAGAAAATCTAAATCTCCCCACGTTACGTCGTTTAGAAATTGTTCTATAGCCTTGTTAATTAATGGCCCTCTCCATATTACAGCAGCATCTTTGGGTATCATATTGCCTATGGAGATAATTTTTATATTATATTTTTCCACAGGCAGTATTTTGTCCTTATGATCAGGGTCCAATTTTACAGGCATACCCTCTATACCCATCATCATGGGTATATTCGGGCCATAGATATCAGCATCCAGCAAACCTACTTTAAAATTAAGCCTGGCCAAAGCAATTGCAAGGTTAACACTGACTGTAGTTTTTCCTACACCGCCTTTTCCGCTTGTTGTGGCAATCACATACCTTATATTGGATACCTTCTCTTTTACTTCCTCTACACGCTTTATTTCAAGTTCGACATCTTCAATACCATCCACAGCTTTTACGGACATGGGTATACTTTTTTTCAGCATATCCACAACAGCCTGATTCTGCTCTGCCGTTTCTATTTTTATTACAGCTTTTGTGCCTTCTATAACGATGTCTTTGATAATGCCTTCTTTAATAACACTATTGGTCTTGCCGGGATAAAACACTTTCTTCAATCCATTCAAAATTCTTTCTTTCATTCTTTTAACTCCTTAATTTACGTTCCTATATTCCAACTTGACAGATAATGTTCCTGCTCAGCTGTTAATTTATCAATAGTGACGCCGAGTGTCTGCAGTTTCAACCGTGCAATCTGCGCATCTATATCTTCAGGAACTTTATAGACCCGTTTTTCTAACTTTTTGGAATTTTTTACTATATACTCTGCGGATAGCGCCTGGTTGGCAAAACTCATATCCATAACTGAAGACGGATGCCCCTCTGCTGCTGATAAATTAACCAACCGCCCCTCCGATAAAAGATATATTCTGCTGCCGCCGGGCATTTTATACTCCTTTACAAAATCTCTGATGTCTTTTGCAGACACCGCCATTTCGCGCAGCTGTTCAACATTTATTTCTATATCAAAATGGCCCGAGTTTGCCACAATAGCACCGTCTTTCATAGCCTCAAAGTGCTCTTTTCTCAAAACATGCGCATCACCTGTAACTGTGCAGAAAAAATCTCCAATCTTTGCAGCTTCAATCATAGGCATAACTCTGAATCCATCCATAACGGCTTCCAATGCCATTAATGGGTTAGCTTCGGTTACAACAACATTCGCCCCCATTCCTTTGGCGCGTGACGCCAAGCCTTTGCCGCACCATCCATATCCTGCAACAACGAATATAGATCCTGCTATGAGCCTGTTTGTTGCACGTATAATGCCGTCCAACGTAGATTGACCTGTTCCATATCTATTGTCGAACATATGTTTTGTATCAGCATCATTAACTGCAATAACAGGAAAGAGCAGAACACCGTCTCTCTCCATGCTTTTTAATCTGATAACACCCGTTGTTGTTTCTTCCGTTGAGCCTAATATAGAATCTGCCATATATTGTCTTTTACCGTGTATGGTAGAAACCAAATCTGCGCCGTCATCCATCGTAATTTGAGGCTCAGCATCAAGCACAGCGTTTAAATGAGCATAATATGTGTCTCTATCTTCGCCATTAATGGCAAATACAGGTATATCATAATGTTTTACCAATGCTGCAGCAACATCGTCTTGAGTAGATAGAGGATTGGATGCGCAAAGATAAACATCAGCACCGCCCTTTTTTAAGGTTACCGCAAGATTAGCCGTCTCTGTGGTAACATGCAGACATGCACCGATTGTTTTTCCCTTTAAAGGCTTTTCTTTCTCAAATCTATTCTGTATGGAATTCAGCACATCCATATTCATAAATGCCCAGTCTATTCTCTTTTGACCCTTCTCTGCCAAACTTATATCTGCTATATCAAAATTCATATTTACACCCCTGCTTTCGTTTTTAAAATTTCAGCTTTATCTGTCTTTTCCCATGTAAATCCGGATTCCTCTCTGCCAAAATGGCCGTAAGCAGCGGTTCTTTCATATATTGGATTCAGCAGATCCAGCTCTTTTATTATCCCTGCAGGCGTTAGATCAAAAGAATCCTTCACTAAATTTTTTATATCCTCTTTGGGCAGCTTAGATGTGCCGTATGTGTCCATCATAATACTGACCGGATCTGCAACGCCTATGGCATATGCCAGCTGCACAAGACATCTCTTCGCCAATCCCGCTGCAACAACATTTTTTGCTATATAACGCGCGATATAAGATGCGGATCTATCCACTTTGGTCGGGTCTTTTCCTGAAAATGCGCCGCCGCCGTGCGGACACATTCCGCCGTATGTATCAACGACTATTTTTCTGCCTGTTAAACCAGTATCTGCATGCGGACCCCCGGAAACAAATCTTCCAGTAGGGTTAATGTATATTTTTATATCCTTATCCCACATCTCCCTTGGTATAACATATTCAATAACGTTTTTTGCCACATCCTTACGCAGCTTCTCCAACTCCACACCCGGATCGTGCTGAGCGGAAACAACAATAGCAGTAACTTTATCAGGTATATGATTTTTATACCTTATAGTAACCTGAGTCTTTCCATCAGGTCTTAAATAAGGCAAAAGTCCCTGCTTTCTAACATCCGCAAGACGCCTTGCCAGACTATGGGCAAGCATTATTGTCATCGGCATCAGCTCTTTTGTTTCATCCGTCGCATATCCGAACATCATGCCTTGATCACCTGCGCCTATTTTATCATTTTGGTCAACACCCATGGCAATATCAGTTGATTGTTTGTCTATTTCCGTCAATACGGCACATGATTTATAATCAAGTCCGTAGCTTGCATCCGTATAGCCTATTTTTTTAATTGTCTGCCTGACAATTTTCGGTATATCAACATAAGTGGTTGTTGAAATCTCACCGGCAACAAGCACAAGGCCTGTAGCTAAAAATGTTTCACATGCTACTCTGCATTTTTTATCGTTTTTAATGATAGCATCCAAAACTGCGTCTGATATTTGATCGGCTACCTTATCCGGGTGACCTTCCGTTACAGATTCTGAGGAAAAAAGGAATGTTTCTTCGGCTGGCATAATGTTTGCTCCTTTGCATAAATATGGTGCCGAAGAGGGGACTTGAACCCCTACGAGCAAAAAGCTCACTAGACCCTGAATCTAACGCGTCTACCAATTCCGCCACTTCGGCTAAAACTAAGGGAAAATTATATACAACGAAATGGTAATGTCAAATATTAACTTGACTTTGAAACGCCCAAACGGGCAGACACCTG
>CAZOGA010000032.1:0-12023 GCA_964579095.1 uncultured Desulfurellales bacterium | reverse complement strand
ATTAAAAAGGGGGATTTGTGCTTGACTTTTATCACAGTATCTGACCCCGAAATAAACATTGTGCAATGGCCTCTAGAAACATAGTTTGACGCACATCACAATAAATAGTAGCAAAAAAGGGCTCTCAAGCCGGATAAGACTTGAGAGCCCGGATAATAACTTTAGTACTACGGTTTTATGCTTACTTATCGAAAGTTATTTCGTCAAAACTTTTACCCGGAAATTCCTTTGCAAGCTTCATCTTGCCGCCTGCAAGTATCGTCTTGACTTCCCTGTCTGTCAGATGATATT
Source organism: uncultured Desulfurellales bacterium (assembly GCA_964579095.1). Classification (GTDB taxonomy): domain Bacteria; phylum Campylobacterota_A; class Desulfurellia; order Desulfurellales; family Hippeaceae; genus CAJXLZ01. The sequence continues at coordinate 11,732 of CAZOGA010000032.1, read as the reverse complement.
CAAGTTCAATTTCCAAAGACTTTGTTTCATCTTTTAAAGTAACCTTGCCAGTCTCATTTATCAAAGCTTTTCTTATGTCGGATATTTTTATCTTATCGCCCTGATCTATCTTGTCATAATCATCGGGATTCTTAAATATTAGCGGAACTATACCGAAGTTAACCAAGTTGGCTTTGTGAATTCTTTCTATCGCCTTTGCAATAACTGATTTGACATTCAGATACATGGGACATAGTGCAGCATGCTCACGCGATGAGCCTTGTCCATAATTGTCGCCGCCGACTATGATATTGTATATACCTTTCTTTTTATTATCCAAACACCTTGTCGCAAATGTCGGATCTCTTTTTATAAACACAAATTCCGAATATTTAGGAACATTGGATCTGTATTTTAAGAGATCTCCGGCCGGCATAATATCATCTGTTGTTATTTTATCTCCGAACTTACCTATGACTTCACCTGATAAATCTTTAGGCATAGGCTCTCCCCCAGGAGGATCCACTATGTTCGGACCTTTGTAAAGTTCAACTTTTTCTGCATCGCTTCCTATTACAGGAGCCAGTAATTCTGCGTCATCTATTGTAAAGTGCTCAGGTATTTCAACACTCGGATACTCAATTCCGAATTTTGTCTCTAAATCTCTCGGGTCTGTTATAACGCCCATTAAAGCACAAGCAACAGCTGTTTCAGGACTCACAAGATAAATTTTTGCCGTAACTGTCCCGCTTCTTCCGTAAAAATTCCTGTTGTTGGTTCTTATTGATATAGCATTGCTTCTCGGAGCCTGACCCGCACCTATACAGAATCCGCAGGCAGATTCAAGCACTCTTGCGCCGCTTGCCACTATGTGTGACAGCTCGCCCTCATCAGCCATCATCCTTAGAACCTGCTTGGAGCCTGGAGCATAACCGAAACTGACATTCGGATTTGCCGTATGCCCTTTAATAATCTCTGCAACCGTTTTCCCGTCTTTGTATGATGAGTTTGTGCAGCTTCCTATCATAACCTGGTCAACAGGTGTACCCTCAATATCTCTTACCCTTACAACATTATCCGGGTTATGAGGCTGAGCTATCATAGGTTCAAGTTCACTTAAATTAACCTCTATTATTTCATCATACTCAGCATCAGCATCAGCTTTTAACGGCATCCATTCCTTTTCTCTTCCTTGAGCTCTCAGAAATGCCAATGTTGCTTCATCCGACGGGAATAGACTCGTTGTAGCACCGAGTTCCGCACCCATATTTGTTATCGTTCCGCGTTCCGGAACAGAAAGTGTTTTTACGCCGTCTCCGAAATATTCTACAATTTTACCTACATTTCCTTTGGTCGTCATAATTTGCAGCACTCTAAGTATAACATCTTTGGCAGCTACCCATGGATTAAGTTTGCCTGTTAATTTAATTCCTACAATCTTTGGAGCAGGCAGATAAAACGGCAGCCCGGCCATAGCAGAAGCAATATCAAGACCGCCGGCACCAATAGCGATCATTCCTATGCCGCCGCCTGTTGGCGTATGTGAGTCTGAACCAAGCAGTGTTTTTCCCGGTCTGCCCACTCTTTCAATGTGAACCTGATGACAAATTCCGTTTCCAGCTTTTGACAGATACAGACCATATTTTTTTGCAAATGTCTGCAGATATGCGTGGTCATCTGCATCCTCAAAACCCATTTGAACGGTTTTGTGGTCAACATAGCTGACGGAAACTTCAGTCTTGACTTTTGAAACACCCATCTGTTCAAATTGCAGATCAGCCATTGTTCCTGTTGCATCCTGAGTAAGAGTCTGGTCAATTTTTATGCCTATCTCGTCTCCTGAGAATAGATCGCCGTCTACAAGATGCTCTTTCAAAATCTTTTGTGCGACTGTTAAACCCATTTGAAACCTCCTAAAATTAATTTTCGTTTGCTTTTTCCGGCGCAAACTTATATCATTTCCAAGACTAAAAATCAAAATATTTTTTGGAGTGAAGTATGTCTGGGAAGATAAAAGTCCTGGTTGTGGATGATTCATTTATAGCAAGAAAATATTTATCAAGAATACTTGAAGAATCCGGATATATAGAAGTCATAGACACGGCAAATAACGGCGTTGAGGGTCTTGAAAAAACAAAACTCCTTAAACCCGATGTTATAACACTTGATATAGAAATGCCGAAAATGAACGGTTTGGAAGCCCTGGAACACATAATGAGTGAATGTCCTACGCCTGTTATAATGATAAGCTCGCTGACAAAAGACGGCGCGCAGGAAACATTAAAAGCGCTCCATCTCGGCGCTATAGACTATATAGCCAAAAACGACATTTTGTCTTTTAAATCAACAGCTGCAGCAGCAAAAAAAACTCTCATAGAAAAGGTTATATCTGCGAAAAATTCCGCCGCATTATTTAAAAAAAGAGAGCAGAGAATATCCGCGGCAGGCACTGTATCTGCGGTAAAAAAATCCATCATAACATCCGGCGGCAAAAAACCTCAGAAAATGACTATAAAGCTTCTGACTATAGCAGCTTCCACGGGCGGACCTATGGCTTTGGAAAAACTTTTTTCTGAGCTTCCGAAACTTAATATACCTATTTTAATTGTTCAGCATATGCCCAAAACTTTCACGAGCGTTTTTGCAGATTCCTTAAATAAAATTTCCTCTATTCAGATAAAAGAAGCATCCGATTCAGATGAGCTGAAACCAAATATAGGCTATTTGGCGCCGGGGGACTCACAAATGACTGTTTCCAAAGCAGCAGATAACAGATATATTGTAAAAATAAGCGAAGAACCAAAAACCATATATACGCCGAACGCCGATATAACTTTTAATTCTGCAGCGAAGCACTTTAAAAACAATCTTCTTTCTGTTATAATGACAGGGATGGGGAATGACGGATTCAAAGGACTTCAGACTGCACATAATAATGGGGGTTTAATTATAGCCCAAGATAAAGATTCCTGTGTTGTATGGGGTATGCCGAGAAAGGCTACACAAAGCAATATAGCGGATTTTGTTGTTTCTTTGGATGAAATACCCGCATATATATCAAAAATTGTATTAGGTGAATAGTGTATGCCTGAAATTCTTTCACAAGATGAAATAGATGCCCTTTTAGAAAATATAGAAACAAAAGGGGCTCAGAAAGAAACAGAAAAAACCGGCAATGAACCTGCACAAATTGATATTGAAAAGAAAGTTTCATTATATGATTTTAAGCGTCCTGATAAAGTTTCCAAAGAGCAGATCAGATCTATCAAAAATCTGCATGACAAATTTGCAAATAATTTTTCCTCGCGTATATCTACCTTCCTAAGGGCAATAACAGAAGTTAAGGTTATGAGTGTAGATCAAATGACATATGGGGAGTTTGTGCTGTCTTTATCCAACAATGTGAGCTTTAACATCATTAATCTTGCGCCTTTAGAAGGCAATGCAGTTTTTTCCATAGAGCCGGATATAGGTTTTCTGCTTATAGACAGACTGCTTGGCGGTATCGGAGAAAAAACGGAAATTGTGAGACCGTTTACTGATATAGAACAAAACATACTAAAAGACATCGTCGAACAGGCCCTGGATATATTTAAAATCGCATGGGAACCCATTATGAATATACAATTTGAGATTATAAGCCAGGAAAACAGTTCAAATATTATACAAATTGTTGCACCTTCAGAAATTGTTATACTTGTTGTATTTGAAATAACGATAGGCGAAAAAAGCGGAATAATCAACTGGTGTTTACCTGTGATTGTTTTAGAACCTATATTAAGTAAAATAGGTGCACATGATATATTAATGCGCAGCAAAAAAAATATGGAAGACAGATCTAAAGATATAATGAATATATTGAAGGATGTATCTGTAAATCTATGCTTCCAACTCGGAAAATCCAATATAAAGGTAAGCGATTTTTTAAATTTGAATATAGGCGATGTTGTGGTATTAAATAAAAAAACAACTGATGCTGTAGAGGGATATGTGAATAATATACTCGAATTTTACTGTAAAATGGGTAGGATGGGAAATAAAAAAGCAATGAGCATAAAATCGTTCGTAAATAAATAAAAGGGGTTTTTATATGCCTGATGAACTATCTCAAAATGATATAGATAAAATGTTTTCAGATTCCAATAAATCTGATGATACCGGCGTAGAAAAAGATATGCAGATTAGTGAACAATTCAACACCTTTGCTCAATTTCTCGAATCTTCAACAGAAGAAGTTTTTAATACCGCTCTATCTTCTGAGGTTGTGACAAAGCTTACGCGCGTAGGCGTCGGTGATAAAAATTCCATAGATTTTACTGACAAGAATATCACCGTGGAAGCTAAATTGTCTGTAGATTCAAAAGAAGAAAATTTTCTGATTTTTATAAACGCATCTTTTGCTTCAATATTGGCTGATATGATGCTTATGGGATCAGGAGAAGCAAAAGAAAAACTAACGGAAGATGACACAGATGCCTTAAGAGAATTAGTATCTCAGCTGTTCGGAAATATGACGGCAAAAGCAAAAGAATCTCTATCACAGCAAATTTCGATGAGAGTTGAAAATATACAATCTAAGCGGAATGAACTGCCGGATGGGGATTTTTATGATATTATGTTGGATATAGCAATACCGGATGTTAAATCTGATAGTATTCTCGCTGTAATAAGGAAAAACGCTTTTGATAATTTATTTTCCAAACAGGAACAAGATAATATCACAAATAAAAATATGGAAACAGAAGAAAATGCTGCGGAGGAGGCGCCGTTTAAGGAGGTTGAATCTGTTAAACAAAATGATCTCGCAGAACATAAAGGAAACAATCTCGATCTGATATTGGATATTGATCTTGACATCACGCTCAGAATAGGACAAAAAGAGATGCTTATTAAGGACCTTCTGGATTTAAAGGAGAACTCTGTCATAGAACTGGAAAAAAATGTAGATGATCCTTTGGAGCTTCTTGCAAACGGTAAAACCATAGCAAAAGGGTTAGTGGTGGTTGCAGGCGGACATTTCGGAATAAAGATCACGCATATCGAAACCAAAGAAGACCGCATAAAATCACTCGGTGTGTAAAATGAGTTTAAACGTCTGTAGAATAAATTTCGGTGATATATCCGAAAAAAAGGAAAAAATAGTTTTAGAAATATTAAAAATGAAGACAATAGCTGTTGTAGGCATTAGCCCCAAAGAAGACAGGCCGAGCAACTATGTGCCGAGATATCTGCAGAATAGAGGATATAAAATAATACCGATTAGACCCGGCGTTAAAAAAATCCTGGGAGAGAAAACCTACAAAAAGCTGAGCGATGTACGTGAAGGCGTTGATGTAATTAGTGTATTCAGAAGACCGGAATTTTGTGTAGATATTGCAAAGCAGGCTGTAAAAATAAAAGCAAAGGCACTGTGGCTTCAGGAAGGTATCATTAATAAAGAGGCAAAAAAAATTGCCGAGGAAAACGGACTATTATTTATTATGGATTATTGTCTGGAAAAAGCTTATGCAAAATATATAGAGCATAGTTTGCGGTCCTGAATGATTTATGTGCTTTAATTTTTCTTACAGCTTTTATATTATTTCACTAATAGGAGGCAAATTTAAGAATTTACACTATAAATTTCTAAGTCAATCCGCAAATTGCTGCTATAATAATCTTTTAGAAACACACTTTTTAGGTGCCGGCAGTAAAACTATAAAAATCGGTGGAAAATTATGGATAAATTTATAATAGAAGGTTCACATAAGCTAAATGGAACCGTATATATAAGCGGCTCGAAGAATGCGGCCCTGCCTATTTTGGCATCAGCTCTACTTAATGAAAAACCACTTGTAATAAAAAATGTACCTAAATTGAAAGATGTATTTACCGCAATTAAACTTTTACAGGAGATGGGATGCAGATGTGATTTCGCTGACAATTTAAAAATAGACTGCTCAGATGTTAAATCAACTAAAGCACCTTATGAACTTGTAAAAACGATGAGAGCCTCAATCCTTGTTCTGGGTCCTCTGCTGGCGCGTTTTAAGCATGCATGCGTATCTATGCCCGGAGGATGCGCCATCGGTGTCAGACCGGTTAATCTGCATATTGAAGCGCTTAAAAATATGGGAGCGGACATAACAATAAAAGACGGATATATAAAAGCTCAGACTGATAAATTAAGGGGGGCGGATATATATCTCGACCTGCCCACTGTTACGGGCACGGAAAACATAATGATGGCAGCCGTATTAGCTGAAGGATATACAACCATAAAAAATGCCGCAAAAGAACCGGAGATTGGAAATTTGGCAGATGCACTTAATAAAATGGGTGCACATATTACGGGAGCAGGCGAATCCATTATAAAAATAGAGGGTGTTGACCATCTGCATGGAGAAAATAATCTATCAGTTATAAGCGACAGAATAGAGGCGGGCACATTTATGTGCATGGCACTCGCTACAGGTTCTTCAATTGACATAAAACATGCCCCTGATGATATAATGTATGCTGTATGCGATAAATTTAGAGAAGCAAACGGCATTATAAAAAAAGTTGACGATGAAACAATAAGAGTGTGGGGTGAAAATATAGAACCGATAAATATTAAAACTATGGCATATCCTGGTTTTCCGACTGATATGCAGGCTCAATTTGTAAGTATGCTGACGCGTGCCCGCGGCGTAAGCATCGTTGAAGAAACAATATTTGAAAACAGATTTCAGCATGTTGCGGAATTAAAAAGAATGGGGGCAGACATTACGCTGTCCGGCAATAAAGCCATAATTAAAGGTGTAGATGAATTAACAGGCGCGCCTGTTATGGCGACGGATTTAAGGGCAAGCGCCGGTCTTGTTGTAGCAGCTTTATCCGCCCGCGGTATTACAGATATATCAAGAATATACCATTTAGATAGAGGTTACGAACAGTTGGATGTAAAATTATCAAATCTCGGTGCTAAGATTAGGAGAGTTAAAGAATGATAACAGTAGCTTTGCCGAAGGGAAGACTTATGGAAGAGTCCGTGGAAATTCTAAACAAAAAGGGATTAAATATTGAAATACCTCAATCCAGAAAACTGTTTTTCTACGATAGAGAGAAAAAATACAAATTTTTAATCGTTAGGGCGCAGGACGTGGCAACTTATGTGGAATATAAAGCGGCAGATTTAGGGATTGTGGGTTTGGATGTACTGCATGAACATAATAATGACGTCTTAGAGCTTCTTGATCTAAATATCGGTTTCTGCACAATGGTTGTTGCGGGTAAGGATGAAAATTGTTTCACAGGTAAAAACAGAAGTATAAGAGTGGCAACAAAATTTGTAAATATAGCAAAAAAATATTTTATGGCAAAAGGTATCAATGCGGAAATTATAAAGCTATACGGCTCCATAGAACTGGCCCCTCTGCTCGGTATTGCCGATTGTATTGTTGACATAGTTTCAACAGGAAGAACATTAAAGGAAAACGGCCTGAAGGTCATAGAGCCCATATTTGAGTCTACGGCATTTATAATAGCAAATAAAATTGCATATTATACAAAATATAACCAGATTAATTCCTTATTGGAAATAGTTCAATGAAAAGCAAAGATATTTTGGATATAGTGAAATTTTATAAAGATATCGGCGTGGAATACACCAAAACATTCAACATATCAACCATTGAGGGCAAATGGGATAAATTGGAAAAAGAGGTGTTGCAGTGCAGAAAATGCGGACTGTACAAGACAAAGAAAAATGCTGTATTCGGCGGCGGCAATATCAATGCAGATATTATGTTTGTCGGAGAAGCCCCCGGAAGAGATGAAGATATCCAGGGAAAACCGTTTGTTGGAAGAGCAGGCAAATTGTTGAATGAACTGCTGCGTGAGGTAAACATAAACAGAGATGATGTATATATAGCAAATTGCCTTAAATGCAGGCCGCCGAATAATAGAGATCCGGAAGCTGAAGAGATAAAAGCCTGCTCTTTTTACTTAAAACGGCAAATAGCGCTGGTTAAACCAAAGGTCATAGCAACATTAGGCAGATATTCCACATATGAGTTGACAAACAAAAAAGGAACTTTGGGATCATTAAGAGGAAGAATATTTACATTCAATAATATAAATATTATACCCCTATATCATCCCGCCTATCTTCTAAGAAACCCCAATGCAGTAGAACTATTTATTGCAGACTTGAAAAAAATAAAGGGCGCGCTCGGATGAAACGCACTGTTTTGATAGCTGCAGTGATTTGCCTAATTTCACTGAACAGTTTCAGCGCCAATATAAAAATAGGATACATAGCTCCTCTTTCTAAGAAATTATCCATACTCGGTGAAACATTTCTGCACGGTATGGAAATGTCATTGGACAACAACACAAAACTGATCGTAAAGGATTCAAATAACAATATTGCAGAAGCTTATAACGAACTTATTCAAGATAATGTCGATGTTATTGTCGGGCCATTCATTAAAAAAAATGTATCCTTTGTGGCTAAAGGCATCTGCAGCGGCGGAAAGACAGCAATATTCCCTATATCTTATCCCGATAATACCTGCGATAATATAATAGGATACCGATACGACCCCGTTGAGGCCGCACGCCAGCTGGCAGAAATAGTATGTGAATCCAAAATATCGAATCTGCTTGTGTTGTATGCATTAAATGAAACATCATTCAACGAAAAAAATGCTTTCTTAAAAAAGCTGCATTCATGCGGTATAAATCCGGATTCAGACGGCTTTTTGAGCGGTAGAAAAACTTATAATAGCTATTTTAAGCATCTGTTTATGATACACAGACGTAAGCACATAAAAAGCTTAACCGATAAAGAAACTTTTAAATATTATCGAAATGTCAGCAATGCCGTTATATTCTCAAGCCAGAGCGACTTCATTAAATTTGCCAATCTATTCAATTACTATAACATAAAAATTAAGCAATTATTTACAACAGGCATATTCACAGACAACGCAATTTACGCATTGGATAAACATATTTTGAAAAAAATTACATATATAACCCCCTATTATCAATATGCGCATAATGGAAAAAATTTATATTTTAGACGGCAATACTCACAAATATACAACAAAAATCCCAATCAAATAGCTGCTTTAGGCTTTGACATAGGAATGCTGATAAATAATATAGATACAGAAGATATTAAATCGCATTTAAGATCAATTAAGGATTTTTACGGTCTTATAGGACACCTTTTTTTCTTTGATGATGCAGGCAGGGGCGTGTTTGAATATAAAGTTGTAAATTATGCTGATATAAAGGGGAGATAATATGAACTACAATATAATAAATGTTAATATTTCAAATGAATACAAAGTTGTTATAGGAAATGGTATACTAGATTTTCTGTGTGATTATCTGAAAGACAATTATAAAAATAAAAAAGATATTGTAATAATTAGCGACAGCAATGTGTATAAATTATATGCGGACAAAATGATAAATATGCTGAAGCAGTGCGGCATATCCTGCAAAACATTTTATTTTGAAGCCGGGGAAGAAAGAAAAAATATCAAGACACTGAATAAAATATATGATTTTTTAATTGAAAACTCCGCAGAACGCACAACGCCCATAATAGCAATGGGCGGAGGCGTAACAGGTGATTTGGCAGGAATGGCAGCCAGCACATATATGCGTGGCGTTCCGCTCATTCATATACCAACATCCCTGCTTGCAATGGTTGACAGTTCAGTCGGCGGAAAAACAGGCATTGATCATAAATCCGGTAAAAATTTAATAGGCACTTTTTATCAGCCTGATGTGGTTATTACCGATGTGGATTTTATAGATACACTGCCTGATAGAGAATTTATTTCATCTATAGCTGAAATTATCAAATACGGCATAATAGCGGATAAAGGCTTATTTGAATATCTCATGGAAAACTATAAAAATATATTAAAAAGGGATAAGCAATATATTTTAGAGATAGTTAAGAGAAGTGTAAAAAATAAAGTTAACATTATTGAAAAAGATGAAAGGGAGCTCAGTATCAGGGTAATACTAAATTTCGGGCATACATTCGGACATGCCTTGGAAAACGTGACAAATTACAAGGAATATCTGCACGGCGAAGCGGTTTCAATTGGTATGGCTGTTGCCGCCAGATTATCTTTAGACAGCAAATTATGCAGTGAAGGCGAATACAGAGATATTATCAAGCTCATAGAATTATACAAACTGCCATCAAAAGTACCCGGAGTTTTGTCTGAAACAGAATTATTCAATGCGATGAAATCAGACAAAAAAGTTAAAAACCGTTCGATATGTTATGTCTTGACAAAAGGCGTAGGTAAAACTATAATCCGGTGCGATTTAGCTGATGAGAAAATTATGGATGCTATCAATGAATCAAAAAAGTAGGAAAAAATTGATAAATAAGTTGGAACGTTATTACGCTGAAAATGCGAAAAGCAGTGCATATTTTTATCCCCTTGCAGTTCTATATTACGATTCTAATGAAAAGGAGAAAGCCTATCAAATATTGGAAGAAGGATTAAAACTATTTCCAAGATATCTGCTTGCGCTCATTAAAATATCGCAGATATTAGTTGATGATAGCAAATATAATGCGGCTTTATCATATTTAGAAACGGCTTTAAGCATACAGAAAGATAACGTAATAGTGCTGAAACACATGGCGGAATTGTACGAAAAAATGGGGCGCTACGATGAAGAATTAAACTGCTATGAGAAAATTGCAGCCATTAGCGGGGATGAAAATGCAAAATCAAAAATTATGGAATTAGCTGGAAAGGTTACCAATACGGGCAGTATAGATAAATTAACTGAATCTTTTGAAGAAGAAAATGCCCCTGAAGAACTTGTTATTAAAGATTTAAGCGGAGATGTTCCTTTAACAGAAGAAAAAAACGGAGAAACAATACCTACAATAGAGCTGGAAGAAGAAAACAACGATGAGGAAGAGGAGGCTACTATAACATTGGCAAAATTATACGAGAAACAGGATTATATAGAAGATGCCATTTCCATATATAAAAAAATATTGCAAAAAGACTCGGAAAATACCGAAGCAAAAAGCAATTTGGAGAGGTTAATGAAAAATCATGATGAATAAAAAATTATTTACGGGCGCTGTGCTGTTGTTGGTTATGTTTTTATGTTTCGGATGTTCTAAATTCAGAGATGTCGGCGTAAGAAGCTACGATAACAACTTTACCAATGAGCTTAATGAAAACACAAAAAATGTAAAATTATACAGAGATTTTACGACAGTAGCAATAGCCAAGGCTACGCACTTTAATAAAGAATTAATGGGAAAATATATATCTTATACGCAAAAAGCTAATCATATCGACGGCAATAAACAAAATAAACTTTTGAAAGATGCCGAAAATTATAATCTGTACTGGGTGGCATTATATACCTCAAATCACAATATAAACAACCTTTCATACAAAAAATCCTTTTGGAATGTATACTTATCATGCAACCGCAGTACGTATAAGCCGATAAGCATAAAGAAGATACATATGGGATATTTAAAAACACAGTGGCTATATATGATAAAAAGCAGTAACTGGTTTAGCCAATATGAGATAAAATTCAAGAAAGAAGATTGCAAGAATAAGCCCTCTCATCTTGTCATAGCATCATCACTGGGCATTATAGATTTTGGTTTTAGAAATTAATTTTTTAGTGAATTATCATGTCTCACAAGATTACTTGCAAAATGGACATCAATTCGACAGATTTTTATGTTGAAGTTGAGGCTCCTTTGGTAG
>CAZOGA010000031.1:0-12143 GCA_964579095.1 uncultured Desulfurellales bacterium | reverse complement strand
TAATTGTCCAGGTTGCCAGCGGCAGATTTGGTGTAAATAAAGATTACTTAGATGTCGGCAGTGCGGTGGAGATAAAAATAGGACAAGGCGCAAAACCCGGCATCGGCGGCCACCTGCCCGGAGAAAAGGTGTCAGAGACAATTTCAGAGACCAGAATGATGCCCAAAGGATCGGATGCCTTAAGTCCTGCGCCTCACCATGATGTTTATTCAATAGAAGATTTAAGACAGCTCATATATGCCTTAAAAGAGGCAACCGAGTATACAAAACCGATAATCGTAAAAATTGCAGCTGTGCATAATGTTGCATCTATTGTAAGCGGTATAGCGCGTGCTGGTGCCGATATAATAAGCATAGATGGCTTCAAAGGCGGTACAGGAGCATCGCCTCAAATCATAAGAGATAACGTAGGTATACCGATAGAATTTGCATTGGCGGCCGCTGACGACAGGCTGCGTCAGGAAGGCATAAGACATCAGGTATCAATAATAGCAGGCGGCGGTATAAAAAGTTCTATGGATGTGGTAAAAGCAATAGCTTTAGGAGCAGATGCAGTTTATATAGGAACATCCGCACTTGTTGCTATAGGATGTACGTTGTGCCAGCAGTGTCATACCGGCAAATGTGCATGGGGAATTGCAACGCAGGATCCACATTTATCAAAAAGAGTGAATCCGGATATAGCAACAAAGAGATTGGAGAATTTAATCAATACGTGGTCGCTTGAGATAAAAGAGACTATGGGCGCAATGGGCATAAACTCTATAGAATCGCTAAAAGGTAACAGGCTCAATCTTCGGGGCGTAGATCTTTCGAAGCAGGAATTGGATATTTTGGGTATCCTGCCGGCCGGGGCTTAAAGGAGTAAATAATGAAGGTTGTTAAAATACATGAAGATTATTGCGTTTATTGTCATTTATGCGAAGCTGCATGCATAACTGAGCACTCTGAATCTAAAGACATAATCAAAGCCTTTAAGGATGAAGAAAAGCCCATAGCAAGATGTGAGGCGGAATTTAATTATCCGTTGTCATTGTCGGTAATGTGCAGGCATTGTGATGACCATCCGTGCGTAACTGCTTGTCAAAACGGGTCAATGCATGTGGATGAACGGGGATATGTAGTTGTAAATGAAGATACATGTGTGGGGTGCTGGATGTGCATAATGTCTTGCCCTTATGGTGTTATAAAACGGGATACAAGAAGAGAAAAATGGGGTTTGTCAACGAAATGTGACTTATGCCCGGACAGAGAAATTCCTGCATGTGTTGAAGCTTGCCCTAACAGCGCTTTAACATTTGAAGAATTATAATCGAGGAATAAATTATGGAAATCGTAATAATAGGTAATTCTGTAGGCGCCATAAACGCCTCAGAAGCAATACGCGAACATGACAAAACATCCAATATAACTATAGTTTCAGATGAAAGCTATAAGGCATATTCTCATCCACTTTTGCCTGATCTTATCGTAGGAGAAGTGAAAAGATCTGAAGAAAGATTTTACTATAGAAGAGGCGATATTTACAGCAGCCTTAATGTTGATACGATACTAGGCAAAAAGGCCTTGTCGCTTGATATTAAAAATAATTTGGTGAATTTAGATGATGACAGAAAGCTGCATTATAATAAGCTGATATTGGCCTGCGGCGGGCACCCTTTTGTGCCGCCTATGAAGGGTGTTGATATAGAAGGCGTTCATACAATGACAACAATTAAAGGTGCAGACAAAATAAAGAAAGATTTGGATAACATAAAAAGATGCGTGGTTGTCGGAGGAGGCTTGATAGGCACAAAAATTGCAGAAAAATTGGCGCATAAAGGTATCAAAGTAACCGTAGTTGAATTAATGAGAAGGGTTTTATTTCCGGTTTTAGATGATAAGGGCGCAGATTATATACATAAAGAGCTGAAAGATATGGGTGTTGACCTTGTTCTCGGAGATTCAGTTACCGAGATCAAGGGTGACAGCAGGGTAAGAGAGGTTGTTTTATCAAGCGGAAAATCCATTAAAACTGATGCTGCTATTGTTGCTGTAGGTGTGAGACCCAATATAGATCTAACAAAGAGCACAGACATTAATACGAATAGAGGCATAGTGGTAGATGAGCATATGAGAACAAATATCGACAACATTTATGCTGTCGGCGATGCAGCAGAAGCTTATGATATAGTGATAGAGCAGAAGCGCCCCGTACCTATAATTCCTATAGCGGCAAAACAAGGAAGAACAGCGGGCTTGAATGTTACGGGTGCAGAAGCGGAATATAAGGGCGGCTTTCCCTTAAATTCTATCACTATAGGCAATACGAGCTTTATATCAATGGGCACAGTTGATTCTGAAGATCTTGAAATATTAAGCATACAAAAAGATAATGAATATAGAAAATTTTTAATTCAAGATAATATATTAAAGGGAATGATATTAGTTAACAATATAGAAAGAGCAGGTATGTTCAGCTGGATGATAGAAAACAGGTTTGACGTTTCCTGGCTGAAAGATACATTTTTAAATTCGGATTTTGGATGGCAATATTTTAATAAAGCTTTTAGAATGTTGAGATTGGATAGAAAAATAATGTAAATTAGGAGCAGGTATGGAACTTGTTAAAGATATATCCGGATGTGGAATTGCCGGTTTTATAAACAGGGACGGTGCTTTAACCCCGGGTTCTGCTATAACTGATGCAATTATGTTGATGAAAGACAGAGGTAACGGATTGGGATCAGGTTTTGCAGCTTACGGCATATATCCGGATTTCAAAGAGCATTATGCACTGCATATTATGTATGATGATGAGCAATCGAAGAAGAACACTGAAGAGTTTTTAAACAGAAAACTCACAATAGAACAGCATGGCGGTATGCCTACAAGATATATAAAGAAAAAAAGACCAGAATTTTTTGTTTATTTCGTAAAGCCTAGGCCTCAAAGCACAAAAGCAGAGGGTGAATATTTCAGTAAAGAAGATGAAGACCAATTTATAGTGAAATTGGTGATGTTTATCAATGAAAACATAGATGGCGCTTTTGTACTTTCCAGCGGTAAAAATATGGGTGTGTTTAAAGGTGTCGGATTCCCGGATGAAATAGCTAATTTTTTCAGGGTTGATGAATATAAAGCATTCTGTTGGACGGCGCATAATAGGTTCCCCACAAATACACCCGGGTGGTGGGGCGGAGCGCATCCTTTTTCGCTTTTAGATTGGTCGGTTGTTCATAATGGTGAAATATCATCTTACGGCGCAAATAAAAGATATTTGGAGATGTACGGATATAAGTGCACGCAGAAGACAGATACAGAGGTTATAGCGTACTTACTGGACCTGCTGTTTAGAAAACATGCTATGCCGTTGGAAAATATAGGCAAGGTTTTTTCACCTTCTTTATGGCGCGAAATAGATGCAATGGGCGAAGAAGAAAAGAAGCTTAATAGGGCAATAAGGATTATTTACGGAGGGGCGCTTCTAAATGGCCCTTTCTCAATTATTATTGGATATAAAGGCGGTATGATAGGACTAAGCGATAGAATTAAATTAAGGCCTCTCGTTGCTGGGCAGAAAGATAAAACGATTTATATAGCTACTGAAGAATCCGCTATAAAGTATATATGTAAAGATATAGATAAAATTTGGATGCCGAAAGCCGGGGAGCCTGTTATAGCAAAACTTACGAAAAAGGCATATAAAAGCGTATATTAAATATGCAATGGGAGATATTATGTATGAAATTGATGCTAAAAATATATACTATAGAGAGCTAAATAGCGAGATTAGAAGTGCGGTAAAGTCCGGTAAAAAAGATATTCTTTTAGATAATGTCTGCGGTCAGTATTACATAGGGTGCGGTATAGTGAACGAAAATGTATCGATCACGATAAAAGGCGTTCCCGGCAATGACTTGGGTGCTTTTATGAGAGGTCCTACAATTATTGTAAATGATGATGCGCAAGATTGCATAGGCAATACAATGGACGGAGGAAAGATAATTATAAATGGAAATGCAGGCGATGTGCTTGCATACAGTATGAGAGGCGGCTCAATATTCGTAAAAAAGGATGTGGGATATAGGGCGTGTATACATATGAAAGCATATAAAGATATGGATCCTACGGTGGTTATAGGCGGGTGTGCCGGTGCATTTACGGGAGAATATATGGCAGGCGGCACCTTAATATTACTGGGACTGGATAGGAGTGAAACCAAACCTCTTACAGGGCACTATCTTGCTACGGGAATACATGGCGGTTCAATTTTTATAAGAGGAGATGTTGATGAACGTATGTGTTGGGATGAAGCTGCAATTGTTAAGCCGTCCAGTGAAGATTATATAAAAATAGAAAAAAACGTAAAAGAATTTTGCAATTTATTCAAAATAGATTATAATAAGATAATGGATGATGAGTTTGTAAAGATCGTTCCTAAGTCCAACAGGCCCTATGAGCATCTTTATATACCCGGTCCTTAAATTTTTAAGTTTATTCTCCCTGGCGTATTCGTGATGTGCTTTTTTCCTTAGAGCCAACACCTAACAATGGGGAACTGGCTTAAGGAACAAGTATTAAGCTTTCTTTGAGGGCTTTTATTTGTTTCCTTCGACGTTCCCACTTATCGTTGATAGGTTCTAGGAAGAATTCAACACACGGTATTCCGGGGATTATATAAATTTAGGTAGGTTAATAATTTTTATTTGTATTATATATAAATATCGGAACTTATAATGGTTCATGATATGGCATATGGTGGGTTATGATTTCAAAGCAGCAATTAAGAGAATATGCTTTAAACAGTAGGAATAAACTGAGCAAGTCTTATATCAGATCTAAGAGTCGCATAGCGTCCTTAAAACTATCGTCTATTTTAAAAAATAAAAAATATATTTTGTCATATAAACCATATAGCAGCGAAATTATGCCATTTTTAAATATTGACAGAGACAAAGTTCTATTTCCCAAGGTTACCGATAAGAATGTTATGATAGCTTGCCTGCCGAAAAGGGGTGTCGCAGTCAGGGGCTATAAAAAAATAAAAGAACCTAAGTTTAATATGTGTAAAAGAGTTAATAAAAATAAAATTGGTGCAGTGATTGTGCCGGGTTTATTATTTAATTCGAAAGGATACAGAATAGGCTATGGGAAAGGCTTTTATGACAGGTTTATGCATAAAATGCATTTCTTAAAGATAGGCATAACTTATGATTTTTTAATAACAGACAAGATGGAAAATGATCCGTTTGATGTGCCTGTTGATATAGTGATAACTAATAAGAGAACAATATTTTGTAAATTAAGGAGATAGATTATGAGTGTAACAATAGTAATATTATTAATTATATTTGCAGCGGCAATAGGGGCAATAGCCGGGGCTTTTGTGCTGTATAATGTTTCCATTAAAAAGAAGGAATACGCAAAGCATAAATCAGAAGACATAATTAGAAACGCAGACCAAGAGAGAAGCAATATTATAAAGAATGCAGAATTGGAAGCGAAAGAATTTATGATAAAGGCAAAAAATGATATAGATCATGAATATAAAGAAAAAAAACAGGAAAATCAGAAATGGGAGAAGCGCCTTCAGTCAAAAGAAATTACATTGGATAAAAAACAGGGTTATATAGATAATAGGTTAGAGCAGATCACAAAGAAACAGGAAAGCTTAACGCATAAGGAGAAAGATCTGGAAAACAAAGCGCAGGCGCTGGATAAAATAATAGTGCAAGAACAAAAGCAGTTAGAAAAAATAAGCGGATTGTCTAAAGATGAAGCTAAAAATGTGCTTATAAAAAGTGTGGAAGAAGAAGCTAAAAAAGAGTCGGCAAATAGGTTAAAGAATGTAGAAGATGAGTTGAAGAAAGAATCTAAAAAATTATCGCAGGAAATACTAAGCACATCGATGGAGAGAATAGCAAGCAGCTATGTTGCAGAGAAAACAGTTTCAACTGTGGTTTTGCCGAATGATGAGATGAAAGGGCGCATAATAGGAAGAGAAGGAAGAAATATACGCTCCTTTGAGAAGGAAACAGGGACAGATTTAATTATAGATGATACACCGGAGGTTGTTGTTATATCAAGTTTTAATTCACTAAGAAGAGAGATTGCAAAGATAGTGCTGGAGAAATTAGTGAAAGATGGCAGAATACACCCGGCAAGAATAGAAGAAACTGTGGAAAAGGTAAAAGAAGATCTGCAGCAGGAGGCTATAGAAGAGGCAAAACAGGTTGTGTTTGATCTGGATATAGGAAATATACATCCGGAACTCGTTAGATATTTAGGTTTGTTAAAATACAGAACAAGCTACACTCAAAATGCCCTTTCACATTCTATAGAGGTTGCATATTTATCCGGCGTTATGGCTGGAGAACTCGGATTGAATATTAAGCGTGCAAAGCGGGGCGGATTGCTGCACGATATAGGAAAAGCCGTGGATCAGGAAATGGAAGGATCACACACAAAGATCGGCGCTGATCTGGCCAAAAAATATGGCGAAGATCAATATATAATAAACGCAATAATGTCGCACCACGGAGAAGTTCCCCCAAATTGTGTGGAAAGCGTGCTTGTATCGATTGCAGATGCTTTAAGTGCCGCAAGGCCCGGAGCAAGAAGAGAGAAGCTTGAAAATTATATACAAAGATTGGAAGAGCTCGAACAGATAGCAAAATCTCGGGATGGCGTTAAGAATGCATATGCGATACAGGCTGGAAGAGAGTTGAGGGTTATAGTGGAAAACAGCATTGTAGATGATGCACAGAGCATTATGTTAGCGAGAGATATAGCTAAGAGTATTGAAGACAAGGTATCTTATACAGGACAGGTTAAAGTTGTTGCAATAAGGGAGAACAGAGCTGTCGAATATGCAAACTAATATTTTGCGCATATTGTTTATAGGGGATATTGTAGGCAAGCCGGGCAGGGATGCATTAAAAAATAAGATAGATACGCTAAAAGATGAATTGAAGCCTGATTTTACCATCATAAACGCAGAAAATGCAGCAGGCGGATTCGGCATAAATAAAAAAGTATACGATGAGCTGGATTCTTTTGGCGACGCTTTCACAATGGGAAATCACACATGGGACAAGAAAGAGATCTTCAGAGAAATTAACAATATGCCTAAGCTGATAAGACCGCTTAATATACCGAATGCTCTTCCCGGCGCCGGATATAGAAAATTTAATGTTAAAAATACCGATATACTGGTTGCTAATCTCTTAGGCAGAATATTTATGAACCCCGCGGATAATCCCTTTGAAGCTGTAGATGATCTTATAGATAAAAATGAAGCGGCTTCTGTAATTAAAATTATTGATTTTCATGCGGAAGCAACAAGTGAAAAAGAGGCTATGGGCTGGTACTGCGACGGTAGGGTAACTGCCGTTGTGGGAACACACACACATGTTCAAACTGCAGATGAGAGAATCTTAACTGATGGCACGGCTTATATTAGCGATGTCGGTATGAGCGGTTCTAACGACGGGGTGCTGGGGTTTAATGCCGAGGAAGCGTTGGATAGATTTCTATATTATATACCCAAAAAGCTGAATGTCTGCAAAAAGGATAAACGAATAAACGGATGCATCATAGATTGTGACACTATTTCAGGCAAGGCGTTGAATATAGAACGGGTTAATATTAGTGCAGAAAACTAAGTAAAATCGAACACAGCAACTCTTGGAAGATTGGAATAGTCATAAATCAGTTCCTTAAATTGATCAAAGCTCTTTACAAACTCTTTTTGATCGTATCCTATTTCAACTATTAAATAGCTGCATTTTTGTTTGCTCTCTATGATGAGGTCGCTTATTACTGCTGTTCCGTTTTTTTTTGCAATTAATGCATTTTTCGGTTCATATTCAATTTCTTTCTGTAGATTATTATAATCACTCTCCTTTATATAAGGCGGGTTGGACACTATTATATCTACGCTTTTATTCAGCCATAACAGTTTATCCGAACATATAAATTCTAATTGAGCGTTTAAGCTCCTTGCATTTTTTTCTGCTATTTTCAGAGCTTTAAATGATATATCACTCGCAAAAATTTTTGAGTTTAACAGTATCGATAAAGCGATAGCCACACATCCGCTGCCCGTACCTATGTCAATAATCTTGGGGTGCTCAAATTTTTCAGCATATTTTATAGCAGTATCAACAAGCAATTCTGTTTCCGGCCTTGGGATCAGTACAGATTTATCAACATAAAAATCAAGATCATAAAATTCTTTATGATGCGTTATGTAGGCAACGGGGCAGCCGTCCTTTCTTTTATTTATAAGGTCATTAAATTTGTTTAAATCATGTTCTTCTATTTTGGCCGTAGGATTTGACAGTATAAACAGATCATCTTTGTTCAACACAAATTTAAGCAGTATCAGCGCATCCAGATCATATGAAGAACTTATTAACTTAGATTTTTTCAACTTACCTGCCGCTGTTTTCAGAGCTTCTCTTATTGTCATATTTTCTCTATTATAAGATTGTTGTTTTTTATGTATGCCCTGAGTATGCCCCTTAAAAATACCTTGCCTTTCTTCTTAAAGCTTAAATCCACAATACGGTTTATATTGTTGTAGCTGAGAGAATAGAAACTATTGACTATTTTTTTGATTGATTTGGATAGGACACGCGATCTTACGGCATAATAACTACTTAACCTGCTTATATCTATAACAGCACTGTTATTAATAAAACTTACAGCATATAAAAAATTTTTGCCTGCCGTATCATCTATAAATTTACAATCTTCATTCAGCAATTTGTTTTCTTTATACAGTGTGTTTACAATGTTATTGTTATACATTTTAAGATTATCCATTAAACTTAACCTTATTTTATTTCTCAAGAAGGATTGATCTGCGTTGGTTCTATCGATTAGAAATTGAATATTATTATCGTTTAAAAACTTTAGTATTTTTTCCTTTGTCAAAAATAAAAGGGGTCTTATATAAAAATTTCTTTTAACCTTCATGGAAGATAACCCATCAAGTCCGGAGCCTCTCAGTAAGTTCATTAAAAATGTCTCTGCGGCATCGTTTTTTGTGTGAGCTATAGCGATACTGCTTAGATTAAATTGAGATACAGCTCTTTCAAAAAAATCGTATCTTTTTATTCTTGCGGCATTCTCTAAAGATAAATTTTTGAGTTTTGCGAAACTTGGAACATCAGAAGATTCGGAATAAAAATCAATGTTTAATGAGCTTGCCGCTTTTTTTACGAACAGCTCATCTATGTCGGATTCAGGTCTGATTTTATGATTAAAGTGCAATGCCATTAAATTTAGCTTAAATTCTTTCTTAAATGTTTTTAATATATGCATTAAAAACATGGAATCAGGGCCGCCGGATACTCCTATACCGATATTTTTTGCATCCAATAGGTTATTTTCTATGGTAAATTGTTTTACACGTTTATAAATCAAATAATTTCTCCTCACGATAAACATAGATTAAGATAAATAATCCAAAAATCAATGATATCTTGATAGATTATAAAAATATTGTATAATTTAAGCAAGATAATATAGGCGGAATAAGGAGGGAATTGTGCTAAAAGAAAAAATTATAGGATTTATAGGCGCTGGAAAGATGGGCGGCACGCTGATAAGAGGTCTGCTGAATATGAATATAGACGGAAATAACATCATTGTTTCAACTAAACATGACACCGGCAGGATAAAAAAAGAGTTTAACGTCAATATTGGTACAAATGCAGAAGTTGCTAAAAAAGCGGATATAATAATTTTTGCAGTGCAGCCTCTCGACATATTTGATTGTCTGCAGGATGCTTATCCTTATATTGATAATAAAAAACTGCTTATTTCCATAGCTGCAGGCATAAAAATAGAGACTATGAGAAATGCCCTAAAAAATAAGGGAAGGTTCATAAGAGTTATGCCCAATGTTGCTGCTTTGGTTAAAGAATCCGTATCAGCAATATACTGCGGTCCGAAAATAACAAAAGATGACGAAGAGGCGGCAATAGCCATAATGAGTCTTATAGGTAAAACCGTTGTAATATACAATGAGAAATTTATGGATGCCGTTACAGGTTTGTCGGGCAGCGGTCCGGCTTATATATTTGAGGTAATAGAAGCAATGGCGGACGGAGGTGTAAAAGTTGGGCTACGCAGAGCTGATGCCTTGAAATTGGCGGCGCAGACTGTTAAAGGCGCTGCGGAGTTGGTTCTGCAGACCAAGAAGCATCCCGCGGAGCTAAAAGATATGGTAGCATCGCCGGGCGGAACAACAATTTACGGCTTAGCAGAATTGGAAAGAAACGGGGTAAGGGGAGCGTTTATTGATGCCGTAGTTTCGGCAACCAAACGCTCCGAAGAATTGGGCTCATAAACCAATTATCTTTTTGACTCATACTCCCTAAAAAGTTCTGCAAATAATTTAGGTACAAGCTTCATTTTATCTTCCGGTTCAACGCAGGCTATTCTAACCTGTGTTTTTCCGGGATTGGAGTCGCCTGAAATATTATAAAATCCCCACATAGGGCTTACCAATAAAGTTAAACGTCTGCCGTTTATATTGATTTCGCCTTCTTTGGCACAAAATTCCACAAAATCTTCAGCGTTAAAGTCTTTTTTTGCTATGTCTCTAACATCGACAACAAAGTATATGGATGATTCGGGCACAGACATGACAATGCCAGGCAGCTCTTTATTAAACTCATCGTATATGTAGTGCAGTATATAATTATAGTATTCTCTTAAATTTTTTATCCAGTTTTGTATATCTTCTTTGGTCTCATCTGCCAATGCTTCGATTATGTGCATATCTATGGCAGACGGACAGAGATATGTGGTATTTGCCGATACGGATTTTTCATAAAATTCTTTATTATCTGTTACTAAGGCGCCCATTCTTAAGCCGCATGCGTTGAATGTTTTTGAGAGTGTTTCTATGCTGATTCTGATTCCGGAGTTTTCTATACCGGGGACATCTTTGTCCGTTGTTTTCCATATTGTGGATATTTCATCTTTAGTATAGTATAATCCTCTATATGCTTCATCGCTGATTAAAAAGATACTATTTTCCATACAAAGACGCGCATATTCGTTGATTGTTTTTTGTCTCATTAACTGTCCTGACGGATTGTCGTATGGAATAATCAAAAGCCCGCCCGGATGATATTTATCTATGGCGTTCTGAATGTCGTCTGAAGAAACAACACTGAAACTCCCGTTGCCGTTTAAATGTCTTGAAACCGCAGTTAGACCTCTTCCATATTCAGTTGTAACGGCTTTATAGTTGGTGTATGTAGGATCCATAACCAAAAGCGGCCTGTCATTTGTTCCTGCATCACCACATACGCCGAGGACGACGCTTCTCATAACATTCGAGCCGCCTGCGTCCACAAGGCAGTGCAGGCCAGGTTTAATATTATCCGGCAAAAAGGAGCGTATAATATTTTTAAATGCATCAGCTGCTCTATTGGTGCCCTGAGTTTCGGTATATCTCCATATGCCGTTTATAAGGTTTTTATCCGTCGGGTTCATATATCTTTCAAGCATTTTCGGATATGTTTTTAAAGATACATTGCCTATTGCAACATTTATGGCTTCAATCGGTTTTTTCCCGAGGTCTATGTCTTTTTCGGCTCGTTTATTAAACATCATCTGCGCATTTCTTAAACCGGACGGTTTAATATTGTTAAAAAAATTGGAAAATTTAATCCCCATTTGTGATACCCTCCATATTAACTATAACTATAAAACTATGACGTCAGATAATCTCCAAAGAGATGTACAAGTAGTAAGGATTCTAATAAGTTAGTTTATCTTGTCAAGCATAAAGTGATTATTTGTCAATCCAAAGTAGTTGTTACTTTAAAAATAGGTACTTTGTGTTAAGGTTCCCCGGATTTCCCCACATAGCGTCACTTTAAATTCCCCACTTTGATAGATTGCTTTGCAGAGTTACTATCAGCCTCCTTTAGGTTTTTAATTATACAGCTTTCTTGTGTAATTTTGAATATACAGCGGCAGTGAACATGTCCGCTCGCTATTGCAGGAACCAATATAGCACCTGATTCAATACTCATTGCACGCTCTATTGCTACTTACTGATGTCAGTTTTAAGACCGGGTGATACTGTCAAGTTTTGTTCGCAATTTCCTTCCCGTCAGCTTCATTTAACATTT
>CAZOGA010000030.1:0-12543 GCA_964579095.1 uncultured Desulfurellales bacterium | reverse complement strand
AAATTCATATTCGTTTCAAGAACTTGATAAGAAACTATACACTGTGCAGCGGTCTTATAGATGTTAAATTATAAATGTTGGATTATGGATTATATCTTCAGTCTATTTCTAAAAACAAGCCAAATGGCAGATAAATATATACACCCGGCAATAATTATGCGCATAACAAAATCATATCTAATTGCCTGGATAGTATATCTAATCAATAGTGAAACTGCTGTCAGTCCTAAACCGAGGAATAGCATTTTATAATCGAAAAAGGTTTTTAACGACAATCTGTATTTTTTCCGCTTTATGTAAAAAAATAGGGCGGCGGCATTAACTGCGCCTGATAAACTAACGGCCGCGGCAAGTCCTGCAAATCCGAACAGCAGGCCAAAAATGATAGAAGCTGCAATATTGGACACAGCGGCAATGGACGAAGCTTTCAGCGGCGTTTTTGTGTCTTTTTGAGCATAAAAAAAGTTAGATAAGATTTTAACTTCAGAGAAAAATATAAACCCTATAATCATCCAAGCTAAAGCTATATATGTGTTATGAACAGAATCCATTGTGAATTTTCCATGTCCGAACAGCAGCCTCACAGCATCTTGCCCGAAAAACAGAACATACAGCGTAACCGGTATGGAAAAACCTGCAACAACATATGCCAATGAACTTACCTTATTCCACAGCTCATCACCCTTTAATTTAGATAAAGAAGGCAGTGAAGCCTGCATAAGTGCTATGGATAAAACTGCAAACGGCAGTTGAAACAGCCTGTTCGCATAAGATAGATATGAAAAACTGCCGTGCTTCATAAAACTTGCCAAAAATGAATCGATCATACCCGCAAGTTGCAGTACGCCGCCGCTCATTGCGGCAAACAGCATCAGATGCAGAATTTCTCTTGTTGAATCCTCTACTCTAAAATGTATTTTGAACGGAATCTTATAAATAAACAATCCCAGCACAGAAGCGGCAAGCTGCAGTACGCCGCCCGCAATAACGCCGGCGCACAAAACATATACAGGCGTGTGGAATTTATAATAGAAAAAGTAGATGCCGGCTATTATGCTTATGTTCAGAAGGACAGGCACAAAAGCAGGCATGGCAAAGCGGTCATAGGCATTCATTATTCCCATAATCAAGACGCTCAAGCCTATAAAAAATATGTAGGGAAACATTATTTTTACCATACTATTAAGCAGAACAAAATATTGGCTATTTAAAAAGCCGGGAGCAAATAACAAAATAAGGATCTTGGAGAACAGAACGCCCGCTATTGCAATAAAAAAAAGCCCCGCAGTGAATACAAGCATAATATTGCCTACAGCATAGGACTTCCTCTGATCATCGAGCTTGGAAATTACAGGCACAACACCCGACAGCACTGCACCCTCGCCAAGTAATCTTCTAAAGGTATTCGGGATTTTAAAAGCAATAAAGAACAGATCGGTATAAACAGTTGCGCCGAAATAGTTGGCTATGAAAAAGTCCCTAATATAGCCGAAAGCTCTGCTTATAAGTGTGAAAAACGATATGATTCTTGCATTTTTAAACATTTGATTTTTTTATAAGAATCACAAATTCACCCTTAATGCTATCCTTAGCCTCAAGTTTCAATATCACATTATCAACGCTGCCCGACATATATTCCTCATAGATCTTTGTTATCTCTCTCATTGTAACGATAAACCTATCCCCGCCGAATGCATTTTTTACAGCAGTAAGCGTTTTTATCAATCTGTTTGGAGATTCATACAAAATTATGGTTGCATCAAGATCGAATTTTTTTAGAATGTTTTCTTTTTTTATCGGACCTTTTGGCAAAAATCCGAGAAAAATAAATTTATCGGTGGGTAGGCCGCTGACCGATAGAGCTGCAATAAGTGCAGAAGCACCCGGCACGGCAACAACGTCTACAGACTCTTCCCTTAATGCTTTGACCAGCCTGTAGCCCGGATCTTGAATTGTCGGCGTGCCTGCATCTGTGATAAGCGCAATAGAAACACCGCTCTTAATCCAATCCAATGCCCTGTCTATCATTTTATGAGCATTATAGTCGTTGTAAGAATAAATTTTTTTCTCTATTTTATAGTTAGAAAGCAGCCTTTCCGAATGTCTCGGACTTTCAGCAAAAATTATATCCGCAGATTTCAATACATCTAAGGCACGCAGCGTAATATCGGCCATATTGCCTATAGGAGTAGCAACAACATATAGTTTTCCGTTCACAATTTTTCAAAAAATTCCCTAATTTCTTGTATGTTTTCGCATGGATGTTCCTCAAAACACCTGCCCCTGACGCATGAAGGCCCCGCATCTTCGAATATCACAGGCGCTTCTTTTCTGGCCAATTTCAGCATTTCAACTGCAGCTTCCCGAATCTCCCATTGCGCTCTTACACAGCACCTCAGCGTAAAAAAATGCAGCAGTTCTCGGGCATTCATAGTTACCATAATATTAGATGATACACCCTGCGGAATGACAAATCGCGCATCTTCCCTTTTAATCCCCATATCAATCAGTTTATTATATATCTCTACAGCATTTTTCAGCGCTTTTTGATATAGCTCATCTGCTCTTTTGTTGTTCTGTATATCCGGTGGCGTAACAAATTTATTTTCCTTTATCTTCGTGTATCTGTGGCTCTGCTGCGAATAGCTTGCTAAACGGTGTCTTACAAGCTGATGCGTTGCCGTTCTGCTTATCCCCTCTAATGCATATGTAAAACTTACATGTTCCAAAACCGAATAATGCCCCGACTTCAAAATTCTTTTTATTAATTTTCTAACATCATCATCCGACAAACTTATCTCGCTAATATCCAAAGAACTGTAACAGACACGAGCAGCCAAAGCAGCGGAATAATCGGGATTACCGGTAAATTTAATCAATTGCACTTTCATATAATTTTCTCCAATTTTTTATATAATCTACGGCAATTTCCGCCGATTTTTCCCTTCGCTGAGCTTTGTTCCTCATTTTAATATGTTTAATCAGACCGAAATTTTCGCTCATAGGCTGAAAATGCTCATTTTCACTTATTATATAATTAATTATACCGCCGATCATTGAACGATTATCCAAACTCATCATAGTTTTATTTTTTATTTTCAGTGCTGCATTAATACCTGCATATATTCCAGTTGCAGCAGATGCCATATACCCTTCAGCACCTGTAATCTGCCCGGCGAAAAAAATATTTTTATAATCCTTCAGCTGCAGAAATTGATTCAGCAGTTTCGGCGAATCTATAAACGTATTCCTGTGAACGCTCCCTAATTTTGCAAACTCAGCACGATTCAATGCCGGTATCATTCTAAAAGTCCTAAGCTGTTCTGCATATGTAAGTTTAGTCTGAAATCCTACAAGACTCAGTATGGTGCCTTCACTATTTTCTTTTCTCAATTGAACCACAGCATAGGGCTGTTTGCCGCCATACCTCAATCCCACGGGTTTCATAGGTCCGAAAAGCAGCGTATCATGTCCTCTTGAGGCTATCTCTTCAACGGGCAGGCAGGCTTCAAAATAATTTTTTTCGAATTCTCTCGGCTCTACCTTCTCGGCATTAATCAGTTTATTATAAAAATGCTCATACTCATCCTGCGTAAATACACAATTAAAATAATCCTTATCCTCTGAATACCGCGAGCCCCAAAACCCTTTGGAAAAATCCACGCTGTCTGCATAAACAATAGGAGCTATCGCATCATAAAAATAGAGTGTATTAATATCGAGCAAACCTTTTATATATTCCACAAGCACGCTGTCACACAACGGTCCGCAGGCTACTATCCACATATTTTCATTATCCAGTCTGTCTATCTTTTCATTGATCAGGTTAATATGTTTATTTGATTGTATGCATTTTGTTACATAATCCGAAAATTTATTTCTGTCAACGGCAAGAGCACCGCCTGCATCCACTTTTGTTTCATACGCGGCTCGGACAGTTAGAGAATTTAGAATTTCCATCTCTTTCTTTAACAGACCGGAGGCAGTGCTTATTTTCATGCTGCCGAATGAGTTACTGCAGACAATCTCGGCTAATTTATCGCTTTTGTGAACCTCAGATGAATATTCAGGTTTCATTTCAAACAGATTAACGTTGGTGCCGCATTCGGCAATTGCATATGCAGCTTCAACGCCGGCCAATCCCCCGCCTACGATATTTATCTCCATAAAGAATCACTTAATTTTATTATATTGCACAGCATAATTCCGCCCTTTTAAGTTTTGTGAATGCGTCCTTATTTATCCTTAAAAATTATTACGCTCTCATTTTTATCAAGCATAAGAAACCGATCACGTGCATCTCTTTTAAGCACTTCCGGATTATTTTTCGCAGTTTGAATTTCTTGCTTCAAAACATTTATCTTTTGTGTATGCTCTTTAATGTCCTGTTCTAATATTAAGGATTTTTTCTGCAGCTCGGATATCATCCTGTGCTTAATATATATATTTTTTAAAGTTACGCTTAAAACAATCAAAATTACAGTATAGCTTAAATATCTTAAAAATTTACCACGTCGGGTAAACGGCATAACTGCCCATCTCCTTTTCAATCTCCATTAATCTGTTATATTTTGCGACACGCTCGCCTCTGCATGCGGAGCCGCTCTTTATCAAACCCGCATTCAGGCCGACAGACAGATCAGCAATAAATGTATCGGATGTCTCCCCGGATCTATGAGATACCATAGTGCTGTAGCCTACATCTTCGCATAATCTGACAGCATCTAATGTTTCGGTTAATGTTCCTATTTGATTAGGCTTTATTAAAACCGCATTAGCCACGCCGCTATCTATGCCTTTTTCTATAAGTTTTGTATTGGTAACAAAGATATCATCACCAACCAAAATTAAATTATCCCCCAGCTCATCCGTTAATTTTTCCCATCCTTCCCAATCGTTCTCAGCCAATCCGTCTTCCAATAAAACAATAGGGTATTTTCCTGCAAGCTTTTGGTACAATTCAATCATATCTAAGCTGTTTAGGGCTTCTTCGCCAATCATATACTTACCGTCTTTGAAAAACTCGCTCGACGCGGTATCCATTGCTATAGCAATATCATCCATTAATTTATAACCTGCTTTCTCAACAGCCTGACTTATAAGTATCAGCGGCTCCTCATTTGAAGATAGATTTGGCGCAAATCCGCCTTCGTCTCCAACTCCCGTGCTCAAGCCTTTGGATTTCAATATATCTTTCAGTGCATGAAATGTTTCCGAAGCCATTCTTACAGCATCCGAAAAACTCTCGGCGCCGACCGGCATTATCATAAATTCCTGAAAATCAACATTGTTATCTGCATGTTTTCCGCCGTTCAGAATATTCAGCGACGGTATAGGCAAAAGATTGCCATGCAAACCTCCGAGATATCTGTACAGCGGCATATTCGATTCATCCGCAGCAGCTCTTGCAGCTGCCAGTGATACGGATAAAATTGCATTGGCTCCCAATTTTGATTTGTTTTCAGACCCGTCCAATTCTATCATCACATTATCAATTTCTGCCTGATCAAAAACATCCATACCAACGATTTCATCAGCTATTTTCTCATTCACATTCTCAACAGCGTTAAGCACGCCCTTGCCTGAATATCTGCTCTCATCATTATCTCTGAGTTCCACAGCTTCACTCTCACCGGTTGATGCTCCGGACGGCACTTGGGCCTCTGCAACAAAACCGTCTTCTGTTTCCAATATACATTTAATGGTAGGATTGCCTCTTGAATCTAAAATCTCTATAGCTTCAACATCTACAATAGCACTCATCTTAACCTCCGCCCGCGGCATCTAATTATGCCGCTTTCTTTTATTTCTTTAACTGTTTTTATCAGAATTTTCTCTTTCAATAAAGGAAATTTTTAAGGCACAAAAACGGATTCTACAAAATCCCTTGCGTTAAACGCCTTCAAATCTTCAACGGATTCCCCCATACCTATATAGCGTATGGGAATGTTCATCTCTTCACTTATAGCAACAATTACTCCGCCCTTAGCGGTTCCATCCATTTTTGTCAGCACAATTCCCGTTATATCAAGAGCCCTGTTAAATTCTTTTGCCTGGTTAATAGCATTCTGCCCTATCGTTGAATCAAGCACAAGCAGCACCTCTTGAGGAGCCTTATCATACGCTTTGCTGACGGCTCTTTTAACCTTCTTTATTTCCTCCATAAGATTTTTCTGAGTGTGCAGCCTGCCTGCCGTATCAACAAATATTAAATCATATCTTTTTGTCGTCCCACTTTTCACACCGTCAAACGCCACTGCCGCCGCATCTGCGTTTTCCTGCTGTTTTACTATATCTGCACCCGCGCGTTTCGACCAGATCTCCAGCTGTTCAACCGCCGCAGCCCTGAAAGTATCTGCGGCTACAAGCATCACCCTCTTTGCCTTATCCGCATTTAAACTTGCAAGTTTGCCGATTGTGGTCGTTTTTCCGCTTCCATTTATGCCTACAACCAAAATAACAAAAGGGGATTCTCTAATCTGAAGGGGCTTTTCAACTTTGGACAGTGTAGACAGTATCGTATTTCTCATGTCGATTTCCGCTTCCCTTCTGTTTTTGACTGTGCCCTCTATTGTGCCTTTTTCTATATTGTCCAAAATTTTTCGCGTTGTCTTAACGCCAAAATCCGATTCTATTAAAAGTTCCTCTACAAAATCCAAATATTCATCATCAACAGGTTCATCTTTTATAGATTCCTCGTGTATTTTATCTGTAAAGTTTTCCTTTGTCTTGTGCAGTTTCTCTGAAATTTTTCCAAAAAATCCCATTAATTATAACCCCTCTAAGAAATTTTTCATCATTTTTTCTCTCTTGCCGAACATCCATGATGCGGAAAAAAGCTCCTCCTCTTTTAACATCGCACTGCTTCTATCAGCGTATATGGAATATCCGGAGAGCTTTTTTATATGTTTTATCAGTCTTATATCATCATCCTTCAACCCGGCGCAGAATTCCAGCGCCCTGTCCATGAGAATATACTGATCGTAAACTTCATTCACAAGTCCAAGTGATAAAGCCCTGTCTGCCGTTATTTTTTCCGCACCTGTAAGCACCTTCAACGCGTTAGAGTAGCCTATCAAATTTACCAGTCTGTATGTGCCGCCCCAGCCTGTTGTAACACCCATATATTTTTCTTTAAACTGTATAAAGCTGTCGCTTCTTAAAAAACGCATATCAAACGGCAGTATAAGTTCCGCACCGCCTCCTATAGCACTTCCGTTTATAACACACAGTGTGATAAACTGCAGATCCTCAAAACGGTTAAATAAATTATGCATTTTAAAAGACATACCGCGGGCATCTGTCTTGGATTTTAGTGTAATAAAATACCCTATATCACCTCCTGACGAAAAAACATCGCCGCCTTTTGAGGTTACTATCAAAGCATGGATGCCGTTATCTTCTATGACATCCAGCACACCATTCAGCTCATCCATAAATTGTTCATCCAAAGCATTGCGCTTTTCAACCCTGTTTAAATATAAAATGCCTGTCTTATCTTGCTCACTAAAAGATATGTAAGACATAACTAAAAATTAAACGGCTGTGTATAAACGCCTTTTTCCGTCACTATGGCGTCGATCAATTCTCTATCCGTCAAATCAAATGAATAATTAACCGCTCTTGATCCCGACGGTGCAGTCCGCCTGCCCATGCAATATAAAATCTCATCCTTATCCCTTTCTTCCACAACAATATCTTTGCTCGAGGCAGTGTTTCTGTCTATGGTAGACTCAGGCGCGGCAACAACAAACGGAATGTTATGTCTATGTGCAAGAACAGCTATGCAGTATGTTCCTATTTTATTTGCCGTGTCGCCATTTTTTGCGATTCTATCCGCACCGACAATCACCGCATCAACCAAACCCTTTTTCATCAGCATACCGCAGGAGCCGTCCGCAGCAACAGTATATGGTATCTTTTCCTTTTTCAACTCAAACGCCGTCAATCTTGCACCTTGAAGATACGGCCTTGTTTCGTCTACAATAACATTTTTGATTCCGTATTGTTTATGAAGCGTTTTAATGATTCCGAGTGCAGTGCCTATGCCCCCTGTCGCAAGAGAACCCGCATTGCAGTGCGTCAGTATATTTTTCTTATCCTTTAGCAGACGAGCGCCATTCTCACCTATTTTTTTGTCACACTCTTTCTGCTCATCCCATATGTTCAAAGCCTCTTTTTTCACTAAATCTATCAATTCATCAATATCTAAAATATCACTATTTTGCTGCTCATAAACGGCCTTAATGCGCGATAAAGCATAAAATAGATTGACAGCGGTAGGTCTTGTTTTCGATAAACAATCTATGCTTTCATAAAAAACATTTTTAAATTCACCTGTGCTGCAGGTTTTTCTTACACTTAGATAAACACCGAATGCAGATACTATGCCAATTAGCGGCGCTCCGCGGACAACCATATTTTTAATGGCTGAGCACATCTCGCCGGCGCTGTTTATTTCTATATATTTTTCTTCTAACGGCAGTTTTCTCTGGTCAAGCACAAAAAGCCTGTCATTATCTAACTTTATAGCCATCCGTTCTTCTTATACCACTCAACGGTTTTTTTAAATCCGGAGTTTATATTATATTCAGGATGAAATCCGATATCTTTTTTTAGCTTATCGTAGCCGCATGTCCACTTATCGGCTGCAATTTCACCCAGCTTATCCAGTGTAAACGCAGCTTTATCCTTCATAAGATAACTTAAAAAAGCTATGGAATTAACAATAGGATAGGTTATTTTTATTGTAGACCCCCTGATATTCATAGCATTAAAAATGGAATCTGCAATAGCTTCCCACGAATATGCATTCCCGTCTGAGATATTATAAACAGATGGTTTTTCCAGCTTTGAAAATACAAGACCCTCAATAGCATCTGCGAGATCTTCAACGTATACAAAGCTGAAATACTTATTACGCATTATAGGCAGTCTGCCGAATTTAGCCGATTTGAACATCAAATAAAGGTCGGTTTCATTGGGTCCGTATATAATCGGCGGTCTTAAAATTTTAATATCGTAATCGTTAATATACCTTAAAATTTCACATTCACCTTTAAGTTTTGACGATCCGTAATTAGACACCGGGCTCATTGTTTCGGAAGGTCCTCTTGCCGCCAAAGATGATAAATATATAACACGTTTTATGCCGGCATTTCTCGCGGCTTCCGCAACATTTCTTGTTCCTGCTGCATTAATATCATAAAATCTTCTTATGTTAAAGCTCTTAATAAGCCCGGCAATATGAACAACAACATCCTGCCCGTCAAAAGCCCGCAGCAGACTCGGATAGTCCAGGACATCTCCCTTATATATTTTAACCGAATCACCGAAAAAAACTTTAGCCTTAAATATATTTCTTGCAACAACGCTGATATCGCCGTGTTCTTTTAGCTTATTTACAACATTGCTGCCGACAAAACCCGTTGCACCGGTAACAACGATTCTCATTTTTTCCAATATATCCTGGCAGATTTCTCACCTTCTCTATAACGTATATCCAATTCACCCTTATATGCGTTGCGCAGTGCTTTGCCTATGCCCGTGGCAAGATGTTCAAAAGTCGTATAAACAACCATTGTATTGTCGGATATATCCTCAATTTTGCCTATTCTTCTCAAAGGATTGCTCCTTTGGACTGATTTTTCCTTGTTTTTAATTAAGCTTAATATTTCATCTTTTTTTGTTTTAAGCAGATCTGTTTCTATGGTTAATATGCCCCCGAAATATCCATCCTTTATCCTCCTGCATGCAGGGCATAGATGTTCATTATATTCACCCTTAGGTTTGTCTATGTTCTTCCAGATTCCGTTTTCAAAGACCAGCCCGCATTCCGGACATACGGTTGGACCCTTATGCTTTTTACTTTTCAGATAAGGTCTCTCGTTCGTGGCGTAAAGATTGTTCTTCATATATTCCTCCTCATATTTCTCGCTCCAACAGCACGATTTTTTTATAAATTTGCGCTGCCAGGGCATTAGGGTCATCAGCATAGAATCCCAGCAAACATGCAGACGGCAGATTATTAACTTCCTGCAGGCTGATTGCGGGCTCTTTTGCGCCTATACCCATAGCATTAACAAAATAATCCGCAATATTAACCAAAGCCGCATTCTTCAAAAATGATTTGGTATTTTTAGAAAAATCTATGTGATGAAATGCTACCGCATCGACAATATCCTGATTAATGTTCCATCTTTCGAGCAATCTTGAACCTACGTCCGCATGCGTGTATCCATAAAGTTTTAGTTCTTCCTTAAAATATGTCAAATTATTTTCATAACTATTTTTTATCAGCGATAAATAGTTCAGCTTTTTTACGGACTTCATTACAGGCTTGCCTATATCGTGCAGAAGCCCCATAGTGTATGCCAGTGCTTCATCGGTTAATTTTATTATCCCGTTCAGTTCGGAAGCTGCCACGGCGACACCCAATGAATGCCTCCATAATAACTTATCATATATATCGTTATTCCCGAAAACAGATTTTGCACTGCTCATTATCACTATCTTTTTTATCTCGTTAATGCCCATTATGGTAACTGCATCGGACAGCACCTTAACTTTCTTGCTCATATTGTAATAGGCAGAGTTGGCAATCTTCAATATATAGGCCGTCAGCTGAGGATCATATGAAATAGTTTTGGATAGATCATAAGAGCTAAGATTCTCATTTTCCTCAAACATACGCAGGATTTTTACGGCAATCTCCGGAGAAAATGCATTATCTATAATATCGTCAAAAATATCTTCTATTGTTAATGACATACCACATCCAAAAATAAAATAATTACTATTGAAAATATATACATTTAAGCTATAATTTTCAAGGAACTTGTTTTTCAAAAAATATTATTAGGAGTAGAATATGAAAAAAATAGCTGTTTTTATTATGTTATCTGTAATTTTGGCATCATGCGCCACTGTTCCCGGGAAACATTCGCAGATCAGCAATGCAAGGTCTAAAAAAATTGCCGCGCTTAATTATGAAATGGCAAGAAATATCGTGCTGCATAAAGATTATGCGAACCTATCTCAAGCATTCGTCTATCTTAATAAAGCAATATCGCTCTCGCCGAATGACGCAAAACTCTACTACATGAAGGCGCTTGCCTATCAATTGAGACACAATGATAACGAAACATTCAATTATCTGAAAAAGAGTATAGAAAAAAATAAAAAGTTTTATGACGCCTATAACGCCTTGGGGATATACTATTTTAAAAAACATCAATATAAAAAAGCAGAAGAGTTGTTTGGAAAAATTATAGATGATCCCACATATCCTAATACAGATATAGCCTTTTTTAACAGGGCTCAGGTATATGAAAAGGAAAATAAAATAGACAAAGCGATAACCGACGCTGCAAGCGCACTTATGTTCTCCAACTATTCAAACAAAGTTTATTGGCAATATCTGATCAACTTAATTATTAAACAAAAACGTTACATAAATGCCCTGAAAAATCTATACGATATGGAAAAGCATACGGGTAAATCCGATTATACACATTACGCAAAAGCGCTATGCTACACAAATTTATCAATGTACGATAAAGCAAAAGACGAGCTGAAACAGATAAGCGGGGACAGCGCAGAATATTCTGTGGCAAAAGAGAAACTGATAGAGAAAATTTCACGCCATGATAGTAACACTAACAACTGATTTTTCCGATTCCGGGGGGTTTGTAGCACAGATTAAAGCGAAACTGCTGCAATGTTTTAATAATGCAAGTATCGTGGATATAACACACAGCATTACACCCTTTAATGCTATAGAAGCAGCTTATATTATTGCGACTACCGCACCCCGTTTCCCCGCAAATTCCATTCACATAGTTGTGGTTGACCCAAATGTCGGAACAGACCGGCATATAGCGGCAATTAAGTGGAACAAGCAAATTATTATTGCGCCGGACAACGAAAGCCTATCGCTTATTTATGACCCTGAAAAAATCATCTGCATAGACAAAAATAAAATAAACCCCGGTTCATCAAACACAT
Organism: uncultured Desulfurellales bacterium; assembly: GCA_964579095.1. Classification (GTDB taxonomy): domain Bacteria; phylum Campylobacterota_A; class Desulfurellia; order Desulfurellales; family Hippeaceae; genus CAJXLZ01. The sequence continues at coordinate 537 of CAZOGA010000030.1, read as the reverse complement.
TTGAAGGCAGAGATATTATGGCGGAGGCGGCATGTTTTTTAAGCAGGCACAACATAGAAGAAATGGGCTGCGGGTGCGCATTAAAAACAAAACCGCTAAAACCTATTATGAAAAGTGATAAAATTACAGGACATATTATTTATATAGACAGGTTCGGCAATTGCATATCAAACGTAAATATATCCCAGATAAAAACATTTAAAAAAGCAGCTATATCAGATAAATCGGAAATTAATGTCATCGGAAAAACCTATTCCTCCGCCAAAGAACCTAAGGCCTTGATTAATTCGGCTGGTTTTTTTGAATTTGCAATGTTTAAAAAAAATTTTGCAGAAACATTCAAGATAAAATATTTAGATACCGTAGAATTTATCCTATAAAAACAGTGTTTTGAAGATAACGCTGAATAGAAGAGTATTGAAAATATAATCCATAATCTAGCATTGTTCTTCATTAGTTGTTATGCTCTGTTTCTTTTGTCTTGATGAGACCACTGCATAATATATAGTTTCTTATCAAGTTCTTGAAACGAATATG
>CAZOGA010000029.1:8027-12719 GCA_964579095.1 uncultured Desulfurellales bacterium | reverse complement strand
GGTTTAATCAGCGATGTCCTTACGAATAAGATCCCGATGGTGCTTGCTGAGGATTTTTATGCAACCTGCTCCATTATAGGTGCTGTATGGTTCTATGTTTTGACTGTTTTAGGCGTGAATGAAGATATTAATATGTATACGACATTTTTTGTTGTGCTGATTTTAAGGGTTGCCGTGATGGGTATGAACTGGCATCTGCCGAAAGTTTAAAATGGGATTAAACGGCAGCTGATAAGTTACAAAATATTGACAACTCAACGCTTTTTTAATAGTATTGCCTGTTAATTTTAGTGGCGGTGATGTATGTTTTCTGATTTAAGTGATAAATTAAATATAATATTTAAAAAAATAAAGGGTCAAGGCACAATAACTGAAAGCGACTTAAAAAGCGCCCTAAAAGAAATTAAGTTTGCACTCCTTGAAGCTGATGTAAATTTTAAGGTTGTCAAAGGGTTTGTAAACGATATAAAAGATGAACTCAAAAATAAAGATTTAGAAAAAAGTTTAACACCGGGGCAGGTGGTGGTTGAGGCTGTGCATAAAAGACTGACAGAATTGCTCGGCGGAGAAACCACATCAATATCCATTAACACAAAGCCGTTTATCATTATGATGATAGGGCTGCAGGGCAGCGGGAAAACCACGACTGCTGCTAAACTATCACAATTTTTTAAGAGTAAAGGCAGACAGCCGATGCTTGCCGCGTGTGATATATACAGGCCTGCAGCTATTAAGCAGCTTCAGGTGCTGGGTAATCAGATAAACGTGCCGGTATTTTATGAAGATGGCAAGCCTGAAAGTATATCAAAAAATGCCGTTAAGTTTGCTAAACAGAACGGCCGGGATATTATTATTATAGATACAGCGGGAAGGTTGCAGATTGATACTGAGCTGATGGCTGAACTAAAAAGGATAAAAGATGCCGTAAATCCCAATGAAATTTTATTTGTGGCAGATGCTATGATTGGTCAGGAAGCTGTTAATGTCGCAAAAACATTTAACGAGGAGATTGGAATAACCGGATCTATATTTACAAAAATGGATTCTGATGCAAGGGGCGGGGCGGCACTGTCCATTATGAAAATCACTCAAAGACCGATAAAGTTTGCAGGTACGGGCGAAAAGATAAATGACTTAGAGCAATTTTATCCGGATAGAGTGGCGTCACGTATATTGGGGATGGGCGATGTTTTAACACTTATTGAAAAAGTCAGAGAAAATGAAGATGAGAAAGAAGCTGAAAAGGTAGCGCGGAAACTTAAAAAACAGCAGTTTACCCTGGATGATTTTTTAAGTCAGATGCAAAAAATAAAAAAGATGGGTTCATTGTCCAGTATATTAAAAATGATACCCGGAATGAACAAGATTAAAATAGACAATACGGAAAATTTTAATAAAGAGATGAAACAGGTGGAAGCTATTATTTTATCTATGACTAAAAAAGAAAAGGAAAATTATAAAATAATCAATGCTTCGAGAAAAAGGAGAATTGCAAAGGGAAGCGGAACTCATGTGAGCGATGTGAACAAGTTATTGAAACAATTCTCTCAAATGAGTAAGATGATGAAGGGCATGAATAAGAGCAAAGCCATGAATATGGCGAAAAATTTAGGAATAAACAATAGATTTCATTAGGAGGACTTGCGAGTGGTAGTGTTAAGATTAACAAGAGTTGGAGCTAAGAAAAAACCTTTTTATAGAATTGTAGCTTTAGACTCAAAAAAGAAAAGAGACGGAAGGGTACTTGATATTTTGGGATATTATGATCCTAAAAAGGAAAGCGATAAGGCTCATATTGATATGGAAAAATTTAATGCATGGATTAAAAAAGGGGCGCAGACTTCCGATATTGTAAAAAATATTGCAAAATCAGCTGAAGCATAAGAATATAGTTGATCTTTAGATGTTAAGCACTGTTTGTGCCATAAAAAGATTATCGGAAGTTTAAAAAACAGGATTGATCAATGAAGGTATATATACTCTCAGTTTTTCCAGATATGCTTAATTGCGTATTAAATTATGCAATGATCAAGAGGGCACAAGATAAAGGAAGATTAGAAATAGAAAGTGTGGATTTAAGAGATTTTACTCATGATAAGCATAGAACAACTGATGATTATCCTTTTGGAGGCGGGGCAGGGATGCTTATGAAGCCGGAGCCTGTATATGAAGCTATGGATTATATAAAAAGTTCGGATAATGATGTATGGACTGCCCTGCTTACGCCGCAGGGCAGACTATTCGAGCAGCAGAAGGCGGAGGAACTGTCAATAAAGAAAAATATAGCTTTAATATGCGGCAGATATGAAGGCTTTGATGAGCGTATCAGAAAACTTGCCGATGAAGAAATATCAATAGGCAATTTTGTTTTAAGCGGCGGAGAGATAGCCGCAATGTGTATATTGGATGCGGCAGCAAGGTTGTTGCCGGGTGTTTTGGGCAATAAAGATTCTTTAATGGAAGAGACTTTTAATAATGGCATTGTTGAATATCCTCAGTATACACGTCCGGCAGTTTTTCGGGATATGAAAGCTCCTGAAATATTATTGTCGGGCAATCACCAAGAGATAGCAAAATGGAGATCCGAGAAATCAAAAGAAAAAACTCTACGGAAATTAGGAGAAAAAAATGGACAAGATTAAAGCGTTCGAAGAAGAAATGATTCAACAGCAGAATAAAGATGTGCCGGAAATCTGGCCTGGCGATTCTGTTAATGTTCATATTAAGGTAAAAGAGGGTAATAAGGAAAGGGTGCAAATATTCAGCGGAACGGTCCTCAGGAGAAGGGGATCGGGAATAAACAAAACTTTCACTGTAAGAAAAGAATCGTATGGAGTGGGTGTAGAGAAGGTTTTTCCATTATTTGGACCCACTATAGAAAAAATAGAAATAGTACGGAGAGGAAAGGTTAGAAGGGCAAGACTATATTATTTGAGAAACAGGAGAGGAAAGTCTGCAAGAATCAAAAAGAAAGGTTTTTAGTCTCGTATTCGGAAGGTGGGCTGAAAAAATATCCGCCCGCCTGCTTGAGAAGAACGGCTATAAAATAGTTGCAAAAAATTTTAGATGCAGAAACGGTGAGATAGATATAATAGCTGAAAATGAAGATTGCATTGTATTTGCTGAGGTTAAAGCGAGGAAAAATTCAGATTGCGGTGACCCTATGGAATATATTGATCTTAATAAACAAAAGAGGGTAAGAAATTGTGCTCTGTATTTTCTAAAAAGCGTTGATTTTGATCGATGCAATAAAGATATAAGATTTGATGCAATAGGCATAACGGGTTTTAAAAATCCGAAAATAGATTGGATTGAGAATGCATTTTAAAAAAAGAGGTGAGAAATGGAAGAAGTAAAATTTGCTAAACTTGTAACCGGCGAGACGGTTATGGGAATATATAATGACAACACAAATTATTTAGAGGGTGTTGCGCTTATACAGATGATGCCGTCAGCAGACGGAGCTATTCAAATGGCAATAGTTCCCTACGGGTTTCCTTTTGAAGAGAAAATTTCGGGTAAGATTTCCGCAGATAATATTCTTTATGAGTTTGAACATGTGCCTGAAGATTTAAAATCAAAATATCTGCAGGCAAAAAGCAACATAACAATAAGCTCATCTATGCCTCAGGCAGAAACCGGATCGGGTAATGTGTTAGATTTGGAAAATATACTAAAAAAACATTAATCGTCCAACAATATTAAGGGCAGCATATCAGATTTTGAAATGTTGCCCTTATCTTTCCCTATTTCAGCAAATCCATCGGCAGATGCCACACCGTAGAAATTATCTGTTTTTTGAGTACCTGATTTTTTGCAGTAGAATTTAGATTCCTTATACTCCACATTAACGCTGTTTACATAATTTTTACCTACCCTTGAATGCATATCATCTTTTGTTTCACAGTTGAATTTATGCTGCATACAGTCATTCCTTCCCTCAAATTTATATAAAGCAGGCTTCAAAAATTTATATGCCGTAACGTATAAGGCGGCAGGCCATCCCGGCATGGCAAATATCAATCTATCTTCCTTCAGCCCGAAAGTCATCGGTTTTCCCGGTTTTATATTTGTTTTATCAAATATAATGTTTACACCTATATCTTTCAGTACACGTTTTGTAAAATCTGCACTGCCCATGCTTACTCCGCCTGTGGTAATTAGTATATCGCAATGTGAAAGTGCATTGTCGAATTGTTTTTCTAATAACTTTATGGAATCTTTCACGTGTCCGAAGTATACAGCATCACAGCCCCATTTTTTAACAAGACCTTCTGCTATTATATAATTTGCATTGTATACTTTATTTTTCTGCTCGGCATCGCCCGGGAATATTACCTCATTTCCTGTAGTTATAATACCTACAACGGGTTTTTTATATACCCTTAATTCCGCTATGGAAGAATAGGCTATTAATGCCTGTTTACGCACGCTTATACGCTCGCCTTTTTTAACAAGCAGGGTACCTTTGTTAAATTCGCTCGCTTTAAATGTGAAATTTCTATGCTGTTCAATATTGTCAGAAATAAGTGTCAAACTCTTTTCTTTTACCGAAACTTTCTCTATTTCTACTATGGCATATGCATTTTTCGGTATGGGAAATCCTGTGTTTACACGCATTGCACAGCCGGGTGCAAAATCTTTTTCATTTTCAACTATCTTAAATACTCTATTATTGTCTTTAAAAATAAC
>CAZOGA010000029.1:0-7927 GCA_964579095.1 uncultured Desulfurellales bacterium | reverse complement strand
CCCAGTGTAAAATTGTTTGCAGGCTGGATGGGATTACCTTCGCGGATAAATTTTACACCGCATCTCTTTAATGATTTTTTTGTAACATCATCCGGATCAACACTGGAGCCGCCCGTTACTATAAGCATCTCGGTGTCAATAAGGTCAAAAAAAGCCTTTCTAATCATATTCATATTATCTGCGACAACTCTCGTATTTTTCACCTTGACATCGAACCGCATCAATTTTTTTACTAATTTTGCTTCAAATTTATCTTCAACAAGACCATCGTATATTTCATTACCTGTTATAATAATGTTTACGTTTTTTATTTTATAAGGTTTGACGGAAATTATAGGTTTATCAGCCCTTTTTTTTGCTGCATTTAAAACCTTTTTACTGGTAAATAGTGGAATAATTCTGAATGCCGCAACAAGTTTATCTATTTCAACCGGGAAGTTATTGCTGATTGTGGGGAAAGACACGTCTTTTAATTCGTTAAGCTTGAACAGGCGTTTTATGTCAACCTTGAATAAACCGTTTATCGTGGAAAAAAAGCCTATTTTGCCCTCGCTGGGTTCGTTTGAATATCTTATATTTTCCCCTGCAAGCAACGCTGATAGAGATTCGGCAAATTCATCTTCATGCACATCATTTGCCGATGGCAGCAGTTTGTATATATAGTTTTTACCGAGTTTTTTTAATTCGTATACATCATCTTTTTCTATTATGTGTCCTTTTTTAAAATATGCTCCTTTAAAGCCCAAACTTTTATCTATTTTGGTTATATCATGCTCCAAAGGAACTCCTATAGCTTTTTCTACCGGTATTTTTATTTTTTTCATTGCGTAAAATTCTCAAAACGGAGAGATTCTCATTCTCAATCCTTTTGCAGAATCTCCTTTATTTTATTTTTTAGGGGAGTTAAATCAGGTGATTTAACTATGTATGCGTCTGCTATCCATGTATAAAAATCCTGTTTATAATGTGAGTAAGCTGTGGACATAATTATAGGTGTATCCGGCGACATCTCTTTCATTTTCCCTATCACTTCAAGTCCGCTCATACCTGGCATGGTTATATCAAGCACGACTAAATCAGGTTTTTCTTTTTTGAATGCTTCTAATGCACTTTCGCCGTCAGGATAAGCTGAAACTTCATATCCTTCATCTTCTAACTCCTCAGAATATAATAGTCTTATAGCTTCCTCATCGTCTACAACCATCACTTTTTTAGCCATTTTTAGCCTCCATTATTTTTACTAACCGGCATAGGTAATTTTATCGAAAACTTAGCTCCTTTACCCTTTATATTTTCTACATTTATAGTACCGTTGTGTTCATTTATTATCTCGCTGACTATAGATAAACCCAAACCGGTTCCATAGTTTTTTGTTGTATAAAACGGCTTAAATATATCTTTTATGTGTTTTTCATCAATACCGCCTGCATTATCTTCTATAGTTATGGTTAGATAGCTGTCATTTTTTTCGGCATTTAAAATTATTACTCCATTTTGTTTGTTATCAATGGCTTCTATGGAATTTTTCAGCAGATTGGTAATTACCTGTTCTATCTGTGATGATTCGCCATATGCATATTCTGCATTATCTGTAACATTAATCTTGAATGTTATTGTTTCGTTAAGATTTCTGACCATATCTATGGAGTTTTTAATTGTATCATTTAGATTAAAAAGGCTTTTCTCCGCTATAGAACGGCTTTTGGAGTATTTATTGATATCTAATAGAAAGTTATAGATTCTATCTAATTCTTTGCTTATGATATTGGAATATTTATTGGATTTATCTGAATTGTCGGTATATTTTCTTAGTTTATTGAAAATGCCTATTATACCGATGAGGGAATTTTTTACCTCATGTATGATCATGGCAGAAGTTTTACCTAAATTATAAATGTTATTTTTTTGAATATTATATTGTTTTTCTTCGAATAATTCTTTTTTCAGTTCTATAATATTTTCATCATTATTTATGTTTTCTATGGATAAAGATATGGTATTAACAATAAATAAAGTCAGTCTTTTTTTATCTGAATCGGTATAATCTCTGCATTTGTCCGCTATTATCAATCCTGTAATTTTTTCTCTAAACTGTAGTTTAAAAAAAGTAGGTTTATCGAATTTGAGATAATCAGCTGCTTTACTGCATTCACCAAGATTAATAATATCACCACAGCTCATTTGAAAATCTTGAACTGTTTTGTTGAAGTTAGAATTGCTGCAGTCGGATAAGTTTTCGGCATCAGTTTTTTCCAAACCGAACGCGCCTTTTATAATTTGATTATCCTCATTGTATAGGAGAATGGTCGCTTTAGAGCAGCATAGATATTCATTTGAAACGAAAGGAACGATAGCAGCATAGAAAAATTCATCTCTGCTTTTTGCCTTGTACAAAGTCTCGCCGAATTTGTATACAAATTCCAACGTATCCTTATTGTTAGCCATTTTTTATATTCTCATACAACCTAACATATTCAGATGCCTGATTATCCCATGAATAATCGAAGCGCATTACCTTTTTTGCAAGTGATTCCATCTCATTTTTTTTACTAAATAAAGCCATAGCTTTCAAGATTGTTTTAAATAACTCGGAGCTGTCATATTTTTTGAATACAAATCCGCTGCCTTTTTGATTAATATTATCATAATTTTCCACGGTATCTTTTAATCCGCCGGTAGCCCTAACTATGGGAATAGTGCCGTATCTATATGCTATCATCTGCCCAAGTCCGCACGGTTCGTATTTTGAGGGCATCAGAAAAAAATCGCTGCCTGCATATATACGGTGTGCCAAACCTTCATCAAAACCGATGACGACAGCTATTTTTTCCTTATATTTTTTCGCCGTTTCTTTAAGCTTTTTCTCCAGTTCTTTATCACCTGTGCCCAAGATGACAAATTCCGCATCTATATGTTCTTTTAATATTTTTTCTACGGCTGCTGCTATTAGGTCTACTCCCTTTTGTGATGCTAATCTTGATACCATACCGAATAACGGCACATTTTTATAATCTAATGTGAGTTCTTTCTGCAGAGCCTTTTTATTTTCATATTTACCCGATATATTTTTTCCATTATATGGGAATTTTATAAATTTGTCTGTTTTGGGATTCCAAACATCATAATCCAGCCCATTAACTATACCTGCAAGCTTATTGCTAAATTTTCGTAAAACCCCGTCTAACCGCGCCCCATATTCTTCGGTTTGTATTTCCTGTGAATAAGTTTTGCTTACGGTTGTGACAGTATCCGCAAATATTATTCCGCCTTTAAGCAAATTTACCTGATTATAAAATTCAACGCCGTCTATGTTAAATATATCCCAAGGCAGATTCAGCGTCTGCATCTTATTTTTGTTGAAAATGCCCTGATAGCCTATATTGTGGATGGTGAGTATAGTGTTTGAGTTTTTAAAAAAGTCATCATTTTTATAGTAAAGCTTTAAATATATATCCACAAGAGCCGTCTGCCAATCATTTGTATGCACTATATCCGGCTGAAAATCCATCTTTTTTAGTATATCCAACACAGCATAGGAAAATAGAGAAAATCTTTCCGCATTATCAATATAATCCTGTGATCCTTCCCCGTATAAATTATCTCTGTTAAAATAATGGTCGTTGCCGACGAAGTAGTATGTCAAATGATCATTGCTATTTTTATATTCATAAAGTATATATTCTTCCTCTCTTGATCCTATTCTTAAACTTGTTCCGTAGAGTTCCTTGAGTTTGAATTTATTGACGGACTTATATTTAGGTGTGAATACGCAGACATCTATTCCCTTTTTTGCCAATGCTTTAGGCAGTGCGCCGGATACATCGGCAAGTCCACCGGTTTTGGAAAATGGAAAAACTTCCGAAGAAACAAAACACAATTTCATAATAACCTCCCGTTATATATCCACTTCTCTTAAAAATTTTGCAGCATTCTCAGGCAGCGTAGGATTAATATAGAAACCTGTTCCCCATTCAAAGCCGGCTATTTTGGTTAATCTTGGTATAATTTCTAACCGCCAATGATAATATTCATCATGTCTATCATCAAAAGAGCAGTTCATCAGAACAAAGTTATACGGTGCTCTATTTAGAGCTATACTCAATCTTTTTATTGTCAAATGCAGTATATCCGCAAAGCTGTTATAAGTGCTGTTGCTTTCAAATTCATAGTGCGCCTGATGATTTTTGGGTATAATCCATGTCTCAAAAGGAAATCTTGATGCAAAAGGTTCTATGACAACAAAATCTTTATTTTCGTCAACAAATCGCGTTCTTTCACTCAATTCCTGCGTTATCATATCACAGATTATGCACCTGCCTCTGTAGTCGAAATAGCGTTTGGAACCCTCTATATACTCAACAATTCTTTTAGGCACAACAGGCGTGGCAATCAGCTGGGAGTGTGTATGCTCAAGACTTGCGCCCGCAAGTGACCCCCAATTTTTAAAAACAAGCACATACTTCATTCTACTGTCTTTTTTTAGGTCCGTTATCCTTTCTTTGTAGGCGATAACAATATTTCTCACACTTTCCAAAGACATAGTATCTATCGTTTCATTGTGATTGGGCGTTTCTATGATAACCTCATGTGCACCTATTCCATTCATCATATCATACATACCTGCACCGCGTTTATCCAAACCGCCTTCTATTCTCAATGCCGGAAATTTATTGGGAACAACCCTGAGTTTCCACCCTTTTCCATTTGGCTTGGAATTTTTATCCCGTACAGCATATATCTCTTTCGGAACATATTTCTCGTTACCTTCGTCAAACGGGCAAAATCCACCTTTATGCTCCTGCTGTGTAAGCTTAAAGTCAGTAGGACGTTTTCCTCTTTCCGTTGATATGATAACCCATCTGTTTGTTATAGAATCTTTTCTCAATTCATTCATGATAGATCCCTCACTATTTCTGTGCCTATGCCCGATGCTGTTAATATTTCCTCAAGGATGGAGTGAACTCTTTTGCCGTTTATTATATGAACTTTGTTGACGCCGGATGCAATGGCTGATTTTGCGGATAATAATTTAGGTATCATTCCGCCGGATACAACGCCATTTTCTATTAAATTATCCATATCAGACAATTTTATAGAAGATATCAGCTGCTTATCGCTGTCTAAAACACCGTCGGTGTCTGTTAAAAATATGAGTTTTTCGGCTTTCAAACTTGATGATATAGCGCTTGCAACACTGTCTGCATTAATATTATATCGTTTTCCATCTTTATCAACCCCGATTGGGGATATAACGGGGATATATCCGGCATTTACAAGGTGAATTATTATCTCTGGATTCACTTTTTCCACATCCCCGACAAATCCTAAATCTACGTCATTTGATAACATTTTTTTAGCTTCTATTATGTTACCGTCAACGCCGCTTAATCCTACAGATCTTCCGCCTAATGAGTTTATACGCAGCACAATTTCTTTATTGACCTTGCCTGCCAAAACCATTACCACGACTTCCATTGTTTCTTCAGTCGTAATTCTCAAACCATTATGAAATTCTGTTTTAATGTTGAGTTTTTCTAATATAGATCCTATTTCTGCACCACCGCCATGAATAATAACAGGATTAATTCCCACATATTTAAGCAGAGCGATATCTTTGCAGAAGTTATTTTTTAGATTATCGTCAACCATAGCACTGCCGCCGTACTTTATCACTATAATTTTACCAAAAAACTTTTTTAAGAAAGGCAGCACTTCAACAAGACATTCACCTTTATCAAACATTTTTTCACCTCTTCGTTCACCTATTAATCTATCATTTTAATGTGAAAAATCAATATATTTTTGCTCCCTGGTTTAATTTAGCGTTTTCATTTAAAAACATATATTATTTCCGTTTATTATCTATTATATAATTATAATAAGTTATATTTTGTATTTTTTAGACTTGAAATTTAATGAAATTGCTATATTGTTAGCAACCGAGGCAGTTGAGTGCTAACAAATAATTTAAGCGGAGGTAAACGTTATGTCATTTAAACCTTTGATGGACAGGGTTTTGGCTGAGCTTGTTGAAGATGAAAGAAAAACAGAGTCGGGAATCATTATACCTGACACGGCAAAGGAAAAACCTCAAAAGGGTAAAGTTGTTTCTGTGGGTGAGGATGTTGAATTGATACAGGAAGGTGATGAGATTCTTTTTGCAAAATATTCAGGTAATGAGCTGAAATTTGATAATAAGGATTACATTATCTTGAAAGAAGACGAAATACTGGGAAAATTTGAGTAGGAGGATATAAAATGAGTGGAAAACAGTTAGAATTCGGCGACAGCGCCAGAGATAAAATTTTAAAAGGTGTTAATCAGTTAGCAGATGCAGTTGCAGTTACAATGGGACCAAGGGGAAGAAATGTTATCATAGACAGAAAATTCGGAAGCCCTACAATAACAAAAGATGGTGTAACTGTAGCGAGAGAAGTAGAGCTGAAAGACCCCTATGAAAATATGGGCGCGCAGCTTGTAAAAGAAGTTGCTTCTAAGACAAGCGATATAGCAGGTGATGGAACAACAACGGCAACAGTTTTAGCGAGAGCTATATATAGAGAAGGATTAAGAAATGTAACTGCAGGTGCAAATCCTATAGAAATAAAAAGAGGCATAGAAAAAGCGGTTATAAAGGTTATTGAAACACTCAAGGGTTTATCTCAAGAGGTAACAGAAAAAAAACAGATAGCGGAAGTCGGAACAATATCTGCAAATAATGATAAAGAGATAGGCGAAATTATAGCAGATGCAATGGATAAAGTCGGGAAAGACGGAGTTATTACAGTAGAAGAAGCCAAATCTATGGATACGGAACTTGAGACTGTTGAGGGTATGAGATTTGACAGAGGGTATTTGTCGCCGTATTTTGCAACAAATACCGAAAAAATGGTTACGGAATTAGAAAATCCTTATATTATTATAACAGATAAAAAAATAAGCTCCATGCAGGAATTTTTACCGATTGTTGAAAAGACGGCAAAAGCAGGTAAATCGTTTTTAGTTATAGCAGAAGATATAGAGGGCGAAGCATTGGCTACTTTGGTAGTTAACAAGATACGCGGCACAATCTCATGCGTTGCTGTTAAAGCTCCCGGATTCGGAGACAGAAGAAAAGAGATGCTCAGAGATATAGCTATTCTTACAGGCGGAGAGGTTATCAGCGAAGAGACAGGTATGAAATTGGAAAGCGCCGATCTTTCAATGCTCGGTACAGCCAAAAAAGTTATTGTTGACAAGGAAAACACAACTATAGTGGATGGTGCGGGAAGCAAAGAGATGATAGAAGCAAGGATCAAACAAATGGACGCACAGATCGAACAGTCCACAAGTGAATATGATAAAGAGAAATTGAGAGAAAGAAAAGCAAAACTTTCCGGCGGAGTTGCTGTAATAAAAGTTGGAGCTGCAACGGAAACGGAAATGAAAGAAAAAAAAGCAAGGGTTGAGGATGCTCTTAATGCCACAAAATCTGCGGTTGATGAAGGTATTGTAGCAGGCGGCGGAACAGCTTTGTTAAGATGCCAGGCCGTGCTTGATGATTTGAAAGGCAGTGACGAGGATCAGGATATAGGTATAAAAATAATTTCAAGGATATTGGAAGAGCCTGCAAGGGTTATTTCGAATAATTCCGGTTTTGAAGGTTCTATTGTTATAAATAAGATTAAAGAAAATGACAGTATTACTTATGGCTTTAATGCAAGAACAGGTGAATTTGTAGATATGCTGAAAGACGGCATATTAGATCCTACAAAGGTTGAGAGAAGTGCTTTGCAGAATGCCGCAAGCGTTGCAGGTTTGATGCTGACCACGGAAACGTTGATAACGGATATTCCAGAAGAAAACAAAGAGCCTATGATGCCAGCTGGAGCAGGCGGCGGAATGCCGGGAATGTATTAAAATAGATTAGTTGAGAGATTATAAAAAA
>CAZOGA010000028.1:0-13382 GCA_964579095.1 uncultured Desulfurellales bacterium | reverse complement strand
CATTATTTAAGCAATCTTTATTTCTTGGTGCGTAAGGTCTAATATTAATCTATAAATTTAGTGAGATTTTCTTTTGACGAATGCTTTTATTTTAGGCCCTAATTCTTTTTTGTGCGAAAATACATCATCAAATGTTATGTGTGTCATTTTACTCCTGTTTAGTCCAACCATATAGCCGCTTTTGCCGGATCTTAAAAGACCTGCTGCAACTGTGCCCATCCTGATTGCCAGCGTTCTGTCAAAAACCGTAGGCGAACCGCCTCTCTGCAAATGTCCCAAAATGGTAATTCTTGTTTCTAATTGCGCTTGATTTCTTAGTGCGTCTGCCATTTCCTGCGTTTTGTGAGTTCCCTCAGATACTATGATGATGCTGTACATTCTGCCGTTGTCGTGTTCTTTTTTCAATCTTTTTGATATAGAGTCTATGTCAAACTCAATTTCAGGTATTAAAACACCCTCTGCGCCGCTTGCCATTGCCCCCATTGCAGCGAGATATCCGTTTTCTCTGCCCATTGTTTCTATTACAAATGCTCTTCCATGGCTTGATGCTGTGTCCCTTATTATATCTGCAGACCGCGTAATTATATTTAATGAAGTATCCACGCCGACGGACATATTTGTTCCATATATATCATTATCTATTGAACCGGGAATGCCTATGGTTTTAATGCCGGAATTGTGTAGTTTTTGGGCGCCTCTAAGCGATCCATCTCCGCCTATCACTATAATTCCGTCTATTTTTTCTTTTTCTATAGTTTCTAATGCTTTGTTAAATCCTTTTTCTGTTTTAAATTCCGGCGAGCGGGAGCTCATAATGAATGTCCCGCCTCTCTGCATTATGCCGGCGACACGCGAATATCCAAGATTGATAACTTTGTCATCTATAAGCCCCTTATATCCTTCGAGAATGCCTTTTACCTTTATATGATGTCTTGACGATTCTTCAACTATCGATTTTATAACAGCATTCATCCCCGAACAATCTCCTCCGCTTGTCAGTACGCCTATCGTTTTCATCTTATGGCCCCCTTGAATTTTTTATTTTACACTTGAATAATAAGCAAATATTCATAAAATAGCAAAGATGATTATGTATAAGAAGATATTTTGTGCAATATTTATATTTATAATAACATTTTATACGGTTTCGTATGCAGGTATGCCCGTCGAAAAAGATATAAACGATCTGAGCTATGCCGATTTTCAAGCCGAATATGTGTTTGAATTCAGCGGCATGAAGGTTGCGCACGGCACTTTGAGCGGCAGAAAACAGGGTAATATCTACACAATTGTTTTTGACGGCAGGGTAACAAAATTGATTAGTCTGATCTATAAACTAAAGGAACACATAGAAGGTTCGGTAGATGTGCTGAATTATGCGGCGCTGGATTATAAATATCATCAGACTACATCGAAGAAGAATAAATTTGTTGATATAAAATTTATTGATGAACATAAGGCTGATGTATCTATCAATAAAAATGATGAGAGAAAGCATTATTCCGTGGCTTCAAAATATAGTATATTTTCACCGGTATCTCTATATATTTTGTTTATGAATGACGATGCAAAAATTGAGAAAGAGTATTATAAATATGTTGTCATAGACCATAACCTTTATATGGTGGATATAAAAAACCTGGGTCAAACCACAATTAATTTGGATAAATTGGAAAGAAAAAAGGGGCTGAGAAGAGTCATAAAGGTAGAATTCAGATTCAATAAATTAGATAAGAACGGTATATTGAAAAAGAATAATAAAGTTAAAAAATTGGATGTATGGATAAGCTGCAGAAATCCTAAAATACCCGTTTTAATTAAATCTCAGCATATACTGGGCATGTTCAGCGCAAGACTTCAATCTATAAAAATCGGTTTTTCCGACATCATTATGGATAAAGACCTAAGTCTCCGCAATAAAAAGGATTGAGCGGTCACCTATGAAAAAAATAAATTAAATATTTATGGAGGTTATATACGAATCTTCTATGGGTAATTCTTATTTTTCCGTAAGGTCTCCGGCAGAGCCTAAAGAATTTGACAATATAGATGTAAGATGTAACCTTATATTGCATATTGGATGTTTTTCACTCAGTGGCAAATTTGAATAAAAGAGAGGAGTGTCTCTATGGAAGAGAGAAAAGAGATATATAATAATTTGCATATTAATGCCGCAGAACTTGATAAACTGATATCATCCGAAGACGTAGAACTATCAGATATTGCCCTGCTTATGAAACAAAGAGATAAGATTTTTACACGTCTTGTACGGATTCATGATGAAAACGGCTTGTTGAAGGACGAAAGCGGGCTCTTGGAAAATGCCTTGAAAGATAATGCCGAACTCTATAAGAAAGTAACGGAAAAAAAGATAAGATTAAAAAAAGAATTTAAGAAAAAAGAAAATGAAGCAAAAAAGATATCAGAGTATGCAAAACTTTAGATTTTTTGGAGGTGAATTATGCTGATGAAGGAAAATTGCGCATTAATGGTTATAGATATGCAGGAAAAATTAACTGATGTTATGGTAAATCTTGAAAATACAACAAAAAATATAAGATTGCTTATTGAAGCTGCTAATGAGTTTTCTATACCTATGATCTATACCGAACAATATCCAAAGGGTTTAGGGGATACGATTGAGCCTATTAAATCTTTGCTTGCTGATTACAACGCAAAGCGTTTTGATAAAATGACCTTTTCCGCCCTTAATATTTCTGAAATCAAGAGTGAGGTGGAATCTCTAAATAGAAAAACGATAATTCTTTCGGGTATTGAATCGCATATCTGTGTTTTATCTACGGCTGTAGACTTGAAAGAACAGGGATATAATGTTGTGGTTGCAAACGATGCTGTCACGTCGAGAAAAAAAGAATTTTACGACAGCGCCATCGCTTTCTACAATGGATACGGTATATCTTGTATTCCTGCGGAAACCTTAGTTTTTTACTGGATAGGAATAGCAGGTACGGCTTCTTTTAAGAAGCTGCAGAAGATTATTTTAGGTAAGGCATAAAATTATTTTACGTTTGTTATATCTATCCTGAATCTATTTTGATTCGATATAAGAATTAATGATACAGGCATCTCTTTACTGTTTATGTTTTTACACCGCAGAATTACAACGTCTATATTATTATTGCTGCGGCAGAGCGTGCCGAAATTATGCGTTAAATAGACTATGAGCTTTTTATAGGAAGATAGGTTTTTATCATTTATTATAATGTCTTTATATATCTTGTTTGTATTATAATCTTTTAAGATTACCTTCTGATTATTCACAAATATTCCATATACGGAAAACCCGAGCGTATTAACTATATCTATGCGCGATCTGTATTTTGATATGCTAAAAAATCCATCGAAGGCGGTATCTTTAAAATGTGCTTTAAATGTGCCGGTTATAATGTTAGGCGCTTTGATTTCCCTAAATGTTGTGCATGACGTTAAACTAATTATGATCAGAAAAAAAATCAGATATTTTATCTTGAATCTCATCTTTTTTTATTGCCTCCATTGTTATCTCAGGCAGTGAATTAAGGAAAAGTTTACCATATGATTTATTCACTATCCGGGGATCAGATACCAAAATAATTCCTCTGTCATATTTGCTTCTTATCAACCTTCCAAAACCCTGTCTGAATTTTAGCACCGCTTTCGGCAGCGCATATTCTAAAAAACTATTTTGTCCCATATTCTTTATTATGTTGTATTTTGCTTTTTCTATCGGCGTATTCGGAACGTCAAACGGCAGTCTTGTTATCAGAACCAACGATAGATAATCGCCTTTTACATCTATACCTTCCCAGAAACTGCTTGTTCCAAACAGTACACTTTTTCGGTGTTTAAAATTTTTAAGCATCTCAAAGTTATCAAATTCTCCCTGTTTGAGCGTGAGGAAATTGAGATTTTTCAAATCATACTTTGTTGCGTCATATAATCTGTTTAACATAGCATATGATGTGAACAATATTATCATGCCGCGATCGCCGCCCAATCCTTCTGCAGCCTTTATTATATTTTCTGCCAGATTACTCAAGTATTGCGGATTGTTGGGTTCATTGTTGTCCATAACGCTGAACAGCTTAGCGTTCTTTTTATAATTAAAACTGCTTTTGTATATAAAATCTTCTGAGTTTTCTATGCCTATGTTGCGTTTTAGAAATGTAAAATCTCCATTTACAGACATTGTCGCAGAGGTAAAAATAGCGCTTTTGACATTTGTATATACGCTGTCTTTTAGAGCATCTGCAATATTTATAGGCGTTATATTTATATGTATATTGTCTTTTGTGTATTTTATCCATCTCACATTTTCTTGTGCGTCTACAAGAACTTCACCCAAAAGATAATTGTTTTCATCACATTCTTCAACTATTGACATTATTTCTACTGTATTTTCACTGCTTTTTATTTTACTTTTCAAATGTTTAATGGATGATGTAATGTCATTTAAGCAGTCCTTTATTTGGATAATGTCATCTTCTATAATGTTTTTAACGTTGTTTGTAATGGATATTTCCTTTTCCAAACCATTTTTAAACAGTTTTGTTTTTATCTGTTCAAATGCCTTTTTGATTTTCGATTTTGAATGTGAAATAATGGGTTTTAATGTATTTTGGATATCATTTTCCAGGGATACAATAAGTCCTGTATCTTTTTTATTTCTGCGGGTATATAATTTTTCTATTAATTTAAATATCCCTTTTGAATATACAGTTTGAGTGAAATAATTGGTGGCGCTCTTTTCTATATTGTGTGCTTCATCAAAAATAATAGCATCATATTCAGGCAGGACTTCGGCATCTTTCATTGCAGCATCTGAAAAAACCATATGATGATTTGCTACTATTAAATCTGCATTATTGAGCTTCTGCTTAGCTCTATAGTAAAAACACCCCTTTTTAAAGTACCTGCATTTTGAATGTATGCATGTGCTTGTTGTGCTGCATATGCTGTCCCATATAGGGTATATGGATTTAGCGGCCGTGCGCGGCACGTCAGACTTCAGTCCGGTTTCCGTTGAATCTGCAACTTCTTTTAGAGATTCATATATTTTATTCTCAAACAAAAATATATTTCCTTTTGCAAATAAGCTGTCAACTCTTCTTCTGCATAAATAGTTGTTTCTGCCTAATGCCAATTGTGCGTTGAACTTGATTATGTTTTTGAGCAGAGGCAGGTCTTTATATATCAGCTGTCTTTGCAGGTTAATAGTGTTTGTTGTTACGACAATCTTTTTTTTGTTTTGTTTTGAATAAATTATAGCGGGTATAAGATAAGCTAAGCTTTTGCCGACCCCTGTTTCCGCCTCAAATATACCGAATGTTTGTTTATTTAATACATTCTCAACATCTGCAGCCATTTGAATCTGCGATCTTCTATTCTCAAAATTTTTCATAAGTTGTTTCAATTTTTCAAACAGATCACTGCACGTCAAATCTATTTTTGGTTTGGAAATTATTCTGATATCGTAATTATTGTTTATATAAATCAGATAGCCGATTAAATGCTGGTAATTATAGGAGATATCAAATGCATTTGTTTCGTCGGTATCGTATATGAGAATATTGCCCTCTATTGAATTTTCATCTATTTCTTCTCTGATTATTATTGTGTTGTCAGATATATCTATGGAAAAAATAGATGGGATCGGCGCTTTTTTTATTGCATTAAGAGATTTATTGTCTAAATACATTATTTTTCAAAGGCAATAGGATAATTCCCCGTAAAACATGAGAAACAATATCCTTTATCGCCGACAACCTTTTTTAATCCCTCAAGCGATAAATACGCAAGTGAGTCGGCTGTTGAATATTTTCTTATCTCTTCCTGCGTATGTGACGATGCTATAAGTTCCTTTTTTGTAGGTGTATCAATGCCGTAAAAACATGGACTTACAACAGGCGGGGAGGCAATTCTTATATGCACCTCTTTTGCACCGGCATTTCTGAGCATTTTTACAATTCTCCTGCTTGTTGTTCCCCTAACGAGAGAATCATCAATTATAACAACGCGTTTGTTTTTCAATACGCCTTTTTCCGGATTTAGCTTTAGCTTAACACCCAAATTTCTTATGGATTGTGATGGTTCTATAAATGTTCTTCCCACATAATGGTTTCTTATAAGTCCAAAATCCAAAGGTATGTGCATAGCGTTTGAATAGCCTAATGCGGCAGGTACGCCCGAATCAGGTACGGGAACAACCAAGTCCGCATCTACAGGTGATTCTAAAGCTAAAATTTCACCTGTGTGTTTTCTGACGCCGTATACATTTTTATCCCATAAATATGAATCAGGCCTTGCAAAATATATATATTCAAAGACGCATCGATGCTCATCTATCTTTTTAAAAGGATTGTAGGATGATATGCCGTCTTTACTAACAGCAATTATTTCCCCGGGTTTTACATCTCTTATGAATTTGGCTCCTATTAAATCGAATGCGCAGCTCTCACTGGCGAATACTATTGCGCCGTTACCCAATTTTCCCATAGAAAGCGGTCTGAACCCCCAGGGATCACGTATGGCGTATAGCTTGTCTTCCCTCATAATAATTAATGAGAACGCACCTTTAATCATTTTTAGGGCATCTATTAATCTATCCATAAAATTTGAAAACCTGCTTTTTGCAATTAGATGTATAATTATTTCAGTGTCGCTGCTTGAGTTGAATATCGCTCCCTCGTCCACAAGCTTTTTTTTAATCTTATGCGCATTGATCAGATTTCCGTTGTGTGCTATGGCTATTTTCCCCAAGCCGTATTGAGCGGTTATGGGCTGAATATTGGAGATAGAATCATCTCCGTATGTTGAGTATCTGTTATGTCCCACAGCTATTTTGCCTTTTAAAGAGGTGATAATCTCCTCATCGCTTAAAACATCATGAACCAATCCAAATCCTTTCTGCTCATAAAATATGCCATCTTCTGATGATACTATACCGGCAGACTCCTGCCCTCTATGCTGTAGGGCGTGGAGTCCCAGATATACATAATTTGCAGCCTCTTCTTTATTATAAATGCCGCAAATGCCGCAATATTCTTTTAACTTCATTTTAATCCTAAAACATCCTGCATACTGTATAGACCATCAACCTGTTTTATAACCCATTTAGCGGCACGCAGAGCGCCGAGTGCAAAAGCGTCTCTTGATGAGGCTTTGTGTGCAATCTCAAGCCTTTCACCTGTACCCGCAAAAATTACAGTATGATCGCCTACAACATCACCGCCGCGCAGACTCGTTATTCCTATTTCACCGTTTTTTCTTTCTCCTGTTAAACCTTTTCTCGAATATACGGCTGCATCGGATAATTTTTTATCCAGACCTTCTGCTGCATATTCGCCCAATTTTAAAGCTGTGCCGCTTGGCGCATCTTTTTTTAATCTGTGATGCATCTCAACTATCTCTATGTCATATTCTTCTCCCAACGTATGAGCCACATTTTTTACAAGATTAAACATTATATTAACACCGAGGCTCATATTGGGTGCCATCATTATAGGTGCCAATGCTGATAATTTTTTTATTTCACTGATCTGCTTATCATTCAGCCCTGTTGTGCCTATTACCATAGCTTTCTCATGATCCGCAGCTATACGCGCGTGTTTGAGGGTTGCTTCAGGAGAAGAAAATTCTATAACAATTTCTGCTTTTTCTATTATATCCTCAAGATTTGATACAATTTCAGCATTTTTATTTCCTTTTCCCAACATCTCGCCTATATCTGTTCCTACAAACGGGCTGTTCTCAACTTCAATTCCGCCGACAATATCAAAATTTCCATCCTGATATGCCAAATCCGCAATTCTTCTGCCCATTCTTCCTGCTGCTCCGTCAACAATAATTCTTATCATAATCAGCTCCTATATCAAATTCATATTCTTTAATAATTTTTTTAATTTTTCCTTATTGTCATCACCCATTCTGCACAACGGCAGCCTAAATTCCTCATCAACCAAACCCATCAAATATGCAGCGGTTTTTACGGGTATGGGGTTGGTCTCATAGAACATTGCTTCATGCAGCGGAAATAATTTATGATGAAGTTCTTTTGCCTTTTTGAAATCAGATGAGCAGATGGCATCATACTGCTCTGCAACAAGATCGGGAGCTACATTTGCAGTAACGGATATTATGCCTGTCGCACCGATTGACATCATAGGCAAAGTTAAAAAATCATCGCCGCTTATTACATTAAAATTATCACTTTTGTTCTCTATGATTTCCGATACCTGGTTAAGCGAGCCGCTGGCTTCTTTAATGCCGATTATGTTGTCAATTGCTGATAATCTGACTGCTGTTTGAGGCAGTATATTGACGCTTGTTCTTCCGGGAACATTATACAGTACAAGTCCTACATTAATATTTTCGGCTATGGTTTTATAGTGCTGATAAAGTCCTTCTTGTGTAGGCTTATTATAATACGGCGCAACGCTCAGAAGAGCATCTGCACCTGCATTTTGAGCAATTTTGGCAAGCTCTATGACCTTTTTTGTGTTATTTGTTCCTGCTCCTGCCAATACCGGAACTCTATTTTTACACACATCTGCTGTTATACCTATAACACGTTCATACTCGTCCAATGCAAGAGTAGCCGCTTCACCTGTTGTGCCGCATGGAACAATACAGTCTATTCCGGCGTCAATCTGTCTTTTGATAAGATTTCTAAATTTTTCCTCATTAACTTTATCACCCGAAAATGGCGTGATAATAGCAACCATTGCACCTTTTAGCTCAAACATATTCTGTCCCCCCTTTTTTAATATGTCCAGGATTCTTCTGTCATAGTAGCGATATACGAAAGTTTGGCATCGCCCTCTAAAAATACCCTTTCCACTTTATTGTCTTTTATGTCCGCATAGACTTTTAATATGTTGCCGCTTCTCGTCTGCACGGATATTTCACTGTTTGTGTATCCTTTCAACACGGCAATGAGAGCAGCTGCCGTTGATCCGGTTCCGCAGGCAAGCGTTTCATTCTCAACACCGCGTTCGTAGGTTCTTATTTTTATTGTATCTTTGTCAATTATCTGCGCAAAATTTACATTTGTTCCTGCCGGCTTAAAATCGTTGTGGTATCTTACCATTGAGCCTATCTTTTTTATATCGATATTGTCAACATCATCCACAAAAAATACAACATGCGGTACTCCTGTATTTATAAAGCTTCCCTTCAGCTCAATACCGGATAGATTCAGTGTTTCTTTATAATTTTTTGGTGCGGTTAATTGAACCTTTGCTGTATCTTTTCCGGTAATATCAGCATGAATAACACCGGCAAGCGTAACAAAATCCATATTCAGGGGCGCTATCTGGTTTAAATATGCAAATCTTGCAGCACATCTGGAGCCGTTGCCGCACATCTCAACCTCGCCGCCGTCATTATTGAAGAATTTCCATCTAAAATCATATTTTTCATCATTTTCTATTAGTATTAATCCGTCTGCTCCCACAGATACACCTCTGGCGCATGCTTTCTGCACAAAATTTTCCAAAGGTAAATTCCCCGTTTCCTGCGCTACAATATTTTCTCTGTTATCTATAATGATAAAGTCATTTCCGCTGCCGTTCATCTTAAAAAACGGTATTTTTCTCATATTAACTCACCTCTGATTAAATCTTCGCATGTTTCTCTTTTCCTTATAATACTATAGCTGCTGCCGTCAACCAATATCTCAGCCGCTTTCGGTTTCGAGTTGTAATTGCTCGCCATACTGAAACCGTAGGCTCCTGCGCTGAATACACTTAAAAGCCCCTGATTGTCAATATTTTCTATTTCATAGTCCCTTGCAAAAAAATCACCTGTTTCGCATATCGGCCCCACAATGTCGCATTTAATCATGGGTTTATCAGACTGCACAACGGGCCTGATTTTATGGTATGCATGATAGAGTGACGGCCTTAAAAGATCGTTCATACCCGCGTCTATTATAAGAAAGTTTTTCTCACCGTTTGTTTTGTGATATATGACTTTTGTGATTAGTATGCCGCCGTTGCCCGTAAGAAATCTGCCCGGTTCACACACTATCACGGCATTGCTGAAATCACTGAATGCTCTCTCAACGTTTTCTGCATATTCTTTAACGTCAGGCGGGTTATCCTCATCGGAATATACAATACCTAATCCGCCACCCACATCAACTGCTCTGAAGTTGATGTTTTTGTCCCTGAGATGTTTCATTAAATCGGCTACCTTCATACTTGCTTCTGCAATGGGTGAGATATCGGTTAATTGGCTGCCTATATGAAACTGGATACCGTAGACCTCAATATTATTCATTTCTTTTGCCTTAAGGTAAACATCGAACGCCTCATCATAAGGAATGCCGAACTTATTTTTTTTCAATCCTGTTGAGATATAAGGATGGGTTTTGGGATCAACATCCGGGTTAACCCTTAATGCAATACGGGCTTTTTTTCCTAAGCGTGCTGCAGTTTCGTTGATTATGGCAACTTCATCGTATGATTCCGCATTTATCATTAAAATGTCGTTTTCCAATGCATACTCTATTTCATCTACTGTTTTGGCGACGCCGGAAAATACAACCTTATGAGGATCGACGCCGGCTTTCTTTGCCCTGAACAGCTCACATTTCGACACTATGTCTGCTCCTGATCCTAATGTTGAAAATAGTTTGATTATATTTAAGTTGCTGTTTGATTTAATGGCAAATGATATGATGTGTTTTCTTGAAAATGCTCCGTCTAATTTTTTAAATTGATCCTGCATATACTTTTTTGAATATATATACAGAGGCGTCCCCTCTTTTTCTGCGATTTCTTTTACGCTTAAATATTCTGCTGACAATTGTCCTGATTTGAAATTAAACCCCATTTAAACCTCCTGCAATATTTTATTTAAATAGGTGATAAAGTGTATAACTTCTACATTGCTATGAACCACTTTCAACCCCCCTGAGATCTGCATTATACAACCCGGGCACGCAGTAATCAACATTTGTAAACCGGCATTTTTTATATTGCTTACTTTTCTCTGCAGCAGTTTACCCGCAATATGTTGATGTATCATAGAGTATGAGCCCGCAAAGCCGCAGCATTTATCTGCTTCCGCCAATTCGGCGAAGTTCGGTTCATTATGTCTTAGAAAATCTTCAAGTTTTTCCGAGACATTTAATCCTCTTTTTAGATGGCATGGATGATGATAACTTAATACGCCCCCGAGATGTTTGATTTTTGTGCCGCTGTTCTTAATTTGATCTATAAAAAAATCCGATGCGCACATAACCTTTTTTGATATTTCCAGCGCTTTATTATTATTTAGTAAAGAAGGATAATCTCTTTTTATCATATGTGCGCAGTGCGGATCCAGAAACAGTATTTTGTCGCATTTCAACGATGAGAGATAATTTACATTAATAGACGCGGCGGCCTCAGCTGATTTTTTTTCACCATTATACCACGCTGGAGCGCCGCAGCAGCTTTTCTGTTTTATTACATTTAACTCTATGCTTAGTTTCTCGGCGACCGATAGCGCATCCATTCCGATATTCTTATAGAAAAAGTTTGTGGAACAGCCTGCAAATAGATATATCCTGCCTTTTGTCTTAGTTTTAGTGATATCAAAAGAGTGCTTATTCAATTTAGGCAGCGGTCTGTATTTAATGCCGAGATAATTATCAATGGGTTTAATATAAGTTTTAAACTCCTTGCTAAACAGAAAGTGCGATATATAAAGGCCTATCCTTAAAAATTCGTATCTGTTTTCCATGTGATTTATAATTAATCCTTTAATGCCTCTTGTTCTTTTTGTGTTGGCTGCCTTTATTTCCAGAATAAGGGACTGCAGATTAATCCTGCTTGAACATATTTCATCACACGCCATGCATCCCGTGCATAAATTAGCATAATCTCTTATGTTGGGCGTGTCCGATAAAAAATACGACATCAATATGCCGATCGGTCCGGCATATATTTTCCCTCTGAAAAATGCGCCTCCGACTGTGGAATATACAGGGCATGCATTTTGGCAGGCGCCGCAATGTATGCACTTGAGTATATTTTTAAAGGTTTCATCTGTTGAAAGATCAATCCTGTTATTATCCAATAATATTATATGAAACTCGCCGAATGGTTTTTTGATTACATCAATAAAGCTGGTTGTAAGCTGTCCCGTTGCAGCAGGCGGAAGCAGCTCAAGGATTGTAAAGGCGTCTTTTGTTTTTGAAACAATTTTGTCTACGCTGATCACGCATATAGTAAGATCTTGTCTAATTACATTTTGAATATTTCCTTCATTGCTGACAATAAATATATTTTGGTCTTCTAAACTGACGGCATTTGCGCCGAATATGCCGCATTGAGCGCTGCTGAAATATTTACGTATCTGTTTTTTGGCAAAATCAACAAGTGTTTTAGGATCATCAGACAAATTCACAGCGAATTTACTGTTAAGCAGCTCTGCAATTTTTTCTTTGGACAGGTGTATGGCAGGCGCCGTCATATGTGTCGGGCGCTCGCCTTTTATCTGCACAAGCCACTCGCCCAAATCGGTCTCTGCTACATCATATCCCTTATCTATAAGAAATTTATCCAGATCAATTTCTTCTGTTGTGAGCGATTTAGATTTAACAATGTTTTTAACATTTTTTTTTCTCAAAATTTCGTATATTGTTTTTTTTGCTTGAGTGCTATTTTCTGCAAACCGGACGTCTATGCCTTTTTCCGTAAATATTTTAATGAAAGAATATGTATTTTCTTTTATTTGTGATGCCGATTTTTCTTTAATCGAAGAAACGGCATCCTTTAGTTTATTAAAATCTACTATATTCTCTGCCTTTTTCCTTTTTGAAAAGTAATTTGTTTCAAGTCTTTCTAAGGCTTTTGATAGGAATTTGTCTTTTGTGTAATATTCTTCATCTTTCATAGTTTTTATACCCTGAACGCAATATAGCAAATATAGGATTTGGTGTAAATATAATAATAGATACGTCCGACAGGATTTTGATTAAATAAACATCACAGGATACTTGAGACAGATCCGTTTTAAAGCGGTTTACGGCGCGTAAAAAGAGCCATTCAAGCGCCAATTATATAAGCATAAGTTAACATGCATTATATTATATAGTGAATTCTGACGCAGCTATAAGTTAATTTGCATAAAAGATAAAAAATAGGTTAAAAAATATTTGACACATCATCTTAAAAGTGCTAAATATTAATTAGTTGTTTTGAGATTAATTTTTTCTTATCAGCGTTTTGCTGATCGGCGGGGCTTCTGATATAAATGAGTATTTAAATTTTGTTTTAAGGAGGGTTTTTGCTATGGCTATAAAGGATGTATTGGCGAAAAAGATCGATGAGTTCAGACCAAGAGTCGTCAAACTATTGAAAGAGCATGGTAACGACAAGGTTGATGAAGTT
>CAZOGA010000027.1:0-13397 GCA_964579095.1 uncultured Desulfurellales bacterium | reverse complement strand
CAGCATTTTTACTCGGATTTCTTAACGCAGATTTCCTAATGCCGCTTTGAAGAAAGTGATAAGTGATGGATATTTATAATTCATCATCCAGTATCCACGATCCCGCTATTAATTAATGTGAAAGGTCTGGGATGCGTAATGCCAGCTAAAATATAAAAAATTATACTAAATGTAGTATTTATGAAAACCATAATTAACAAATTAGCATATTATTTGAATTAAAGTTAAATTTTAAGTACTTGTTTCTTGACAAAAACTTAATAAAAAGTTAAATAACTAAGTGTGGGCATGAAAATTATTAAAATGATTGATCAGTTTTTTATAAATAGTAAATTGCTTAAGTTAAAATTAATAAATTACATAATTGAACATCCGTCTGAGAAATTGCCAATCTCAAAAGACATAGCCTCTGCCTATGAGATTAGTGACATAACCTCTAAGAAAGTTGCTGCTGAACTTGCGTCTGAGAATTATTTAAAACCGAATAAAAAGGGCGGCACCAAAATAGTAGGCAGATTCTCTAAGATGCAGCTTCAGGTGTTTGAACAAGTCAAAAGTGAGATTAAGAAGCAGATAGAAAGCCTTGAAAGAAACAATTTTAGTGCGCAGGAGATTTTGTCATGCTTCTATAGTTCTTTGCATGAATACAGCTTTAGCAATGCGGAAATTGTGTATACAGAGAAAGACCCCGAGATTGTATTTATAGGGGCAAGGGAACTGAGCGATCTTTTGAATGTAAAGATAAAACCTGTATATTACGAAAATCTTACAAAAGAAGTATTGTCAGATTCCAATTTAATAAAGGCTGTTATTATGCCGTTTTATTCTGTTAATAAATTTGAAAGTTTGAATAGCAGTGTAAAGATTCTGCCTATACACACCACATATCCCTTGGGTGGACTGAGTAATTTAAAAAACATAGTTAGTAATTCCACTATTATATATGTCGCTGCTTCAGATGAAGATAAAGAAAGGGCGTTATATTTGAAAAATAAAATATCTAACGGTATATTTAACTTTAAAATATATAGAATAGACGAACTTTTGGAGAATGAGCAATTATTGAATTCTGTAGAACTTGTTGTTGTCTTTAAATGGATAATAAACAATAATGAAAAGATATTTAAAAATGTTCCAAAGATTATTACATACAGCAGATTCGATGATCGTGAGGGTATTTTGCTTATTAAAAATTTTATAGGCGGCAATATAGCCGGAGGATAGTTTATTATGGAAATAGTGGGCGTAGATACAGGCGGAACATTTACTGATTTTATATATAAATCTGATGGAAAGTGGGGTGTTTATAAACTTTTATCTTCACCATCTAACCCGTCAGAATCTCTGCTTAAAGGCTTGAGCCGCGTTTTAAAAGCCAAAGATTATAAAATTGTTCACGGCTCAACTGTTGCAACAAATGCCATACTCGAAAGAAAGGGTGCAAACACGGTGTTTATTACCAACAAGGGCTTCGAAGATATTATAGAGATAGGAAGACAGAATAGAACAGAGCTTTATAATTTATCATATCGAAGAAAACCGCAGCTTATAGCGAAAGAATTGAGATTCGGTATAGACTGCAGGGTAAACTCAGAAGGCGAAATTATAAAGGATATAAACAGGTCCGAACTTGAGGAACTTGTCAGGGCGATAGAGAAGATAAAACCTGAATCCATAGCTGTCTGTTTTTTGTTTTCTTATCTAAACCCCAAGCATGAACTGCAGGTTGAAAAAAGCTTAAAGGAGCTGTTGTTACCTGTGTCTTTATCACACAAAATACTCTCTGAATTTAGAGAGTATGAGCGTGCGTCGACAACAATAATAAATGCTTATGTTTCCCCAAAAATGAAACGGTACATAAAAAATATTATAGATAAAATTGACAATAACGAGCTAAGAATTATGCAGTCAAATGGAGGGAGCATATCTGCCGATGTTGCTATGAATGAGTCTGTCAGAACTATTTTGTCAGGTCCTGCAGGGGGTGCTGTGGGAGCTTATGAAATAGGGAAAATGGCAGGCTACTCGAAATTAATCACATTTGATATGGGGGGAACGTCAACAGATGTTGCTTTAATAAACAATCAACTGCCTTTGACTTTTGAATCAAAAATCGCAGATTTTCCTGTTAAGGTGCCTATGATAGATATACATACAGTAGGTGCAGGCGGCGGGTCCATAGCTTATATTGATGCAGGCGGATCATTGAAAGTAGGGCCGGAAAGTGCAGGAGCAGACCCGGGACCCATATGCTACGGCAAAGGTAAGCAGATTACCGTAACGGATGCAAATCTTTATCTTGGAAGACTTGTGCCTGAATATTTTTTAGGCGGTGATATGAAACTTGATAGAGAAAAACTGAATAAGTATTTTAAAAAGATGTCAAATGATATAGGTTTAAGTGAGATGGAATTAGCTGAAGGGGTATTGGATGTCGCAAATGCCTCTATGGAAAAAGCAATAAGGGTTATTTCTGTTGAAAAAGGCTTTGATCCAAGGGAATTTGCTCTTTTTTCTTTCGGCGGAGCAGGTGGAATGCACGCAGCTTTTTTAGCATCGCTGCTCCATATTCCAAAGATATTTGTGCCTAAAAATCCGGGAATACTATCAGCTATAGGAATGCTTATGGCTGATATAATAAAGGATTATTCGCTAACCGTTATGCTTAAGAGTGAGCATACCGATTTTGAAAATATAGAGAAAATGTTTGAACCATTAGACGAGCAGGGTATGGACGATCTTCAAAAAGAGGGCATTGATGAGAAAGACATACTGCTTGAGCACTATCTCGACATACGCTACTTTGGTCAATCCTATGAGATAATGGTTCCTTTTGATGAAGACTACATCGGCAATTTTCATAATCTTCATAAACAGAGCTACGGTTACGCGGATAAAAACAAAAAAGTGGAGATAGTGAATTTGAGGTTAAGGGCTAAGGGTATTCCAAAGAAGCCTGAATTCGAAGAGATGAAATGCACATCAAAAGCTATAAATAATGATGCTGTTTTGGGTATTAAAGATGTTGTTTTTGATTCAAGAATCTATAAAACAAAAATCGTATCAAGGGATAAACTGAAGTGCGGTAATATTGTGGAAGGACCTGCCATTGCTGTTGAATACTCATCAACTATTGTTCTGCCGCCTGAGAGTATCTCAACCGTGGATAAATTTGGAAATTTAATAATAGATATTCAGGGGGATAATAATGAAGCTTAGCCCTATTATGCTTGAAGTGTTTAAGAATAAACTCTCTTCCGTATCTGAGGAGATGGGCGTATCATTAAACAGAACGGCATTTTCCCCAAATATAAAAGAAAGAAAGGACTTTTCCTGCGCTGTTTTCGATAGTGCCGGAAATATGATTGCTCAAGCTGCTCATATACCGGTTCATCTTGGTTCAATGCCGTTATCTGTTCAAGAGGCTATTAAAGAGTATGATTTTGAACCTGGTGATATGGTTGTTTTGAACGATCCATTTAAGGGCGGAACGCACCTTCCTGATATAACTATTGCTGCGCCCGTGTTTACGAAAGGAATTGATAAACCTGTATTTTTTGTTGCAAACAGGGCTCACCACTCTGACGTCGGGGGCATGAGTTCGGGCTCCATGCCGCTTGCCACAAGCATATTTCAGGAAGGTATAATTATACCGCCTTTGAAACTCGTTAAAAAAGGCAGGCTTGACAAACAGCTTATGTCATTTTTTCTTAATAACGTCAGAACGCCGTATGAACGTGAAGGCGATTTTTTGGCTCAGATCATGGCCAATATAACAGGTGTTAAAAGAATGGAAGAACTGATAGATAAATATGGGCTTGAGACGGTTGAATTTTATTCAAAAAGCCTAATAGATTACGCTGAAAGCATTATGAGAAAAACAATTTCTGAAATTCCTAACGGAGAATATATTTTTGAAGATTATATGGATGATGACGGCATAGAAAAAAATGATATAAAGATAGAGGTAAAAATAACCATAGACTCCGATGAAGCTGTGCTTGATTTTACAAAAACCGATGATCAGGTTTTGGGCAGTATAAATGCCGTATATGCAATAACCCTGTCCGCGGTTTTGTATGTCTTCAGATCTTTAGTGAAAGAGGATATACCGACAAATGCAGGATGTTTAAAACCTATTAATGTTATAACGAGAAAGCATAGCCTTGTGGATGCTGTTTTTCCGGCGGCTGTTGTGGGCGGCAATGTTGAAACATCTCAGCGTATAGTTGATGTTATACTCGGCGCGCTTTCAAAAGCCTTAAAAAACAAAATACCGGCGGCATCACAAGGAACGATGAACAATGTGGCAATAGGCGGCATAGATGAAAGAACGAATGAACCTTTTACATATTACGAAACCCTTGGCGGAGGTATGGGTGCGTCCTACAATGCACACGGGGAAAGCGCTGTTCATTCACACATGACGAATACGCTCAATACACCGATAGAAGCGCTGGAATACAGTTATCCGTTTATGGTAATGGAATATTCAATAAGAAAAAAATCAGGCGGGAAGGGCAGGTTTTGCGGGGGGAATGGTTTAGTAAGAGAGATAAAACTTTTATCTGATTCTGAGGTTACGGTACTTTCTGAAAGAAGAAAAAGATCTCCATATGGGCTGAAAGGCGGGTTAGGGGGACAAAAGGGCAGAAATGTAGTAATAAAAGATTCAAATGAGATAGAAATGCCGCCCAAATTCAACACAAAAATAAAAAAAGGCGAGATATTGAGGATAGAGACACCAGGCGGCGGAGGCTATGGAAAATAAAATTTTTTTAAGGAGGTTTTCTATGAAAAAGCTAGCTGTGATTTTAGCCACTCTATTTATGTTTATGGCGGCAAATGCGAATGCAAAAGTCATCAAGATGAACCTTAACGCTATTTACGGTCCTTCCAGCATTCATACTATGGGAGCTGTGAAGTTTGCAAAGCTTGTTAAACAGTATACAAAAGGCAGTGTTGTTATTACGGTTTATCCCGGAGGCAGTTTAGGTTTTAAAGGATCTGAGCTTCTCAGGGTCGTAAAAGATGGTCAAATTCCCATGTCTGATATATTGATGGGTGTTGTTGCAGGCAGCGAGCATGTCTTTGGTATCAGTTCTCTTCCGCGTCTTGTTGATTCCTACAAAGAATCGAGGGGTTTGTATGAAGAAAGTAAGCCTCTTTATGAAAAGGCAGCCCTTAAATGGAATCAGAAATTTTTATACGCTGCTCCTTGGCCGCCAAGCGGTCTTGTAACAAAAAAAGCTATTAAATCATCCAAAGATCTCAAGGGATTAAAAATTAGAACCTATGACAAAAATGGAGCCAATTTTTTAAGAACTCTTGGCGCAAATGCCGTATCAATGCCTTGGGGCGATGTTTATTCAGCTTTGAGAACAAATATGATACAGGGCGTTTTGACAAGCGCGGAGTCTACAAAAAACGGCAAATTCTGGGAAGTACTGAAATATTTCACAGATATACACTATGCGTATCCGTTGAATATGGTAACTATTAACCTTGATTACTGGAAGGCTTTGTCAAAAAAACAGCAAAGTGCAATGCTTAAAGCCGCTGCAGAGACTGAAAAAGCTCAATGGAAATATTCAGAAGATATAACTAAAAAGAATTCAAAGATATTGACAGATCACAAAATGATTGTGGAACAGCCCACTGCAAATTTAACAAAAGAGATGAATAATGCAGCTAAAGATATAATCAATGAATTCTTGAAAAAATCATCAGGTGATGAAAAAAAGATTGTGGAAAAATATTTTAATAAATAATGATAGAAAAAATTGTAAGAACAATAGATAGGCTCTCTTTTTTGGGAGCCTATCTATCAGCAGTCCTGCTTGTTATAATAGTGCTTTTAATAGTTATAAATGTTATTTTAATGAGTTTTTTTAACTCGTCAATTATGATAACGGATGAGTACAGTGCATATATGTTTGCTGCATTTGTTATGCTTAGCTTGTCTTTCACACTTAAAGAAAATGCACATATAAAAATAACTGTTATCTCATCTAAACTGCCGAAAGAGATATCAAAAATCTTGAAAATCATAACAACACTACTGGCCTTTTTTATGAGTGTATTCGCCCTATATTATTCGATTTTTATGGTGTGGCAGGCTTATGTGTATCAAATGAGGGCAGATACTGTCGCTCAAACGCTTATATATATTCCACAAATATTTATGCCGATAGGTTTTTTGATGCTTTCTCTGCAGCTCGTGAGTGAATTTTTGAAGGAATTTAAATGATTTCTGATCCTTTAATGCTCTTTATAGCTATGGTGATTTTCCTGTTTGCTTTTTTGCTTTCAGGTTTATGGATAGGGTTTTCTCTGTTTGCAACAGGTATAGTGACTATGCTTTTGTATAACTTTTCCCTGCCTCCAACAATATCCATATGGTCTAAGGTGGGTGGATTAATAGTCAACTCTTCATGGAACAGCCTTGATTCGTGGTCGCTTGTCGCGCTGCCGTTATTTATCTTTATGGGTGAAATACTGTACCATACAGATATATCCAATAAGCTTTTCAATGGTCTTTTGCCGTGGTTTTCAAAGGTGCCGGGTAAGCTTCTGCATATAAACGTTGTTGCATGCTCACTTTTTGCAGCAGTCAGCGGCTCAAGCGCCGCAACAACGGCTACTGTAGGAAAGATTACCTTAAACGAGTTAAGGAAACGGGGCTATTCAAAAAGTTTGTCTGTGGGTTCTTTAGCCGGTGCAGGCACACTTGGATTTTTGATACCGCCCAGTCTGATAATGATTATATACGGTGTTATGTCCGACGTATCCATAGGAAAACTGTTTATAGCAGGCATTATACCGGGTTTTATGCTTGGTTTTTTATATTCACTATACATAGCTGCAGCAACGACAATCAATCCGGATTCAGTGCCTAAATCAAAAGAATCTTACACTATTAAGGATAAAATAAAATCAATAGGTAATCTTGCTCCGGTTTTTGTGCTTATACTGTTTGTGCTCGGAAGCATATATTTAGGCTTTGCAACACCGACTGAGGCTGCCGCACTTGGGGTTGTCGGTTCTTTAATCATAGCAGCTTTGTTTAAAAATTTGACTTGGAATAATTTTATGCTGTCTTTGACAAGTGCTATTAAAACAACTGTAATGATCTCTTTTATAATGATGGGAGCGGCATTTTTATCTCAGGTTGCAGGTTTTAGCGGGATAAGCAGGGCGTTGAGTCTGTATGTAGCACACTCCAATCTTTCGCCGTATGCGCTGCTTGCCATCGTCGGATTCATGTATATTCTGCTTGGCGCAATACTTGACGGCGTATCCATGGTTGTTATGACTACACCCATTATTTTGCCTATTATGCAGCGTGCAGGATTTCATCCTTTGTGGTTTGGTATATTTATTGTAATAATGGTTGAACTTGCGCAGATAACGCCGCCCGTAGGTTTCAGTCTATTTGTAATAGAGGGTATTTCAAATGAGAAGGTAGGCAATATTATAAAGTATAGTTTCCCATTTTTTATCATCATGCTTTTTGTTGTTGTTGTTCTATCTGTTTTTCCTCAGATTGTATACTACTTGCCGAATCATATGATAAGGTAAACATATTTAAAACTTTATTAATCTTCTTTAGGGTTTTTGCTTGCCAATATCATATTTTTTGTTAGAATATAAATTAATTTATATTGCTTGTTGAGGAGTGAAACTTAATGACACAGATTGAAGCGGCCAAAAAAGGTTTAATTACAAAAGAGATAAAACAGGTGGCAGAAAACGAGCGCAGGAGTGCAGAGTTCGTTGCTGAGGGGTTAATAAACGGTACGATAGTTATACCGAGAAATATAAATCACAATATAGAAGCAATGGGTGTTGGTTCGGGATTGAAAACTAAAGTAAATGCCAATATAGGAACGTCGAGCGATGTCAGCAGCATTGATAATGAGGTTTTAAAACTCAAGGCTGCAGTTAACGCTAAGGCAGATTCTGTAATGGATCTATCTACATCGGGTGATTTGGATGCTATAAGAAGGCGTATTTTATCTGAATCTCCTATTGTTGTCGGTAATGTGCCTATCTATCAAATAGCGGTTGAGGTGGCTGAAAAAAAAGGGAGCATAACATATATTACGGAAGATGACCTATTTAAAACAATAGAAAAACAGGCAAAAGACGGCATTGACTACATGACGCTGCATTGCGGCGTGACGATTGAGTCGCTGGAACGTCTCGTAAAACAGGGCAGGGTAGAAGACGTTGTATCAAGGGGCGGCTCTTTTCTCTCCGTTTGGATGCTTTACAATAACAAGCAGAATCCTCTATTCGAAAAGTTTGACAGAGTGCTTGAAATAGCCAAAAAATATGATGTAACAATATCATTAGGCGATGGTTTCAGACCCGGTGCAATTGCCGATGCTACAGACCGCGCACAGCTTCAGGAGCTGATTCTTTTGGGAGAATTGCATAAAAAAGCATTGGAATATGATGTACAGTCAATGATTGAAGGACCGGGACATGTACCCATTGATCAGGTAATAACAAATGCCAAGATTGAAAAATCGCTTTGTGAGGGCGCTCCGTTTTATGTGTTAGGTCCTGTTGTTACGGATATTGCACCGGGATATGATCACATAACAAGCGCTATAGGCGCTACATTAATGGCGGCAAATGGAGCTGATTATCTGTGTTATGTCACAAGGGCCGAACATGTAAGACTTCCAAATGCGGATGATGTCAGAGAAGGTGTAATCGTAACACGTATTGCTGCTCATGCCGCTGATATTGCGAAAAAGGTTCCCGGAGCGTATGAATGGGATGAAAAAATGAGTACTGCAAGAAAGGCTCTTGATTGGAAAAAAATGACGGAACTATCAATAGATCCGGAATATGTTAAGAAAGAACGCGAATCATCTTTGCCGGAAGAAAAGGACGTTTGTACTATGTGCGGCAAATTCTGCGCAATAAAACTGTTGAATAAGGCTTTAAAAAAGGTCAAAAAATGAACAGTGTTATTCTAGACGAGTTATACAGCAATAAGGGAAAATATATTACAAGCGATGTGATATGTAAAAAATTAGGTGTCAGCAGAATTGCCGTTTGGAATAGAATGAATAACCTGAAAAAAATGGGATATAAAATAGACGCCAAGAGAAGCGTAGGATATAGATTAAAAGAAAGCGGCAGCGACATACTAATTCCATACGAAATAAAAAGAAGATTGGAAACAAATATATTAGGCAGGCAGATAGAATATTTTAAGCTGACATCTTCCACTATGGATGAGGCTAAATTTTTAATGGAAAAAGGATGCAGGAACGGAACTTTGATTATCGCCGAGCAGCAGACGAAAGGAAAGGGCAGAAACGCCAAAAAATGGTTTACTTTCAAAGGCACAAATATTGCCGCGTCTGTGATTTATGAGCCTCATAATATGACGTCGAGAGATGCGGTTGCTCTAATGTTTGCAGCTTCTATAGCTGTTATAGAAGCGTTGAAAGACTTTGGAATAGATGTTGCTAATATAAAATGGCCTAACGACATAGTTGTCGGTTCGAAAAAGCTGGCGGGCGTTTTACTCGAGACAAAGAGCGAATCAGGTATATTGAAAAGCGCTGTTATCGGCATAGGGATTAATGTTAATGTAGAAGAATTTCCCGAGGATATTAAGGATGATGCAATGAGTGTATATGAAATTCTGCATAAAAAAATTGACAGAGCTTTATTGCTGAGCAACCTGCTTTATTATTTGGAAAATATCATACATATGCTGGAATCCGGCAGGAGGGCTGATATTTTTAAAATGTGGCGGCGGTACGATATAACATTGGGCAAAAAGGTAAAAATTATCAATAATAATGTTTCAATCGAAGGCGTAGCAAAAGATATCGATAAAGACGGATTTTTAATGGTTGATACGGGAAATATATTAAAAAAAGTTGTAACTTCGGATAGTTTGAGGATTTTAGATGAGTAGTAATAGTAACGGAAACGGTGAAAAATTATCACGCATAATCAAGGGATCGATATACAGAATGTCGAAGGAAGATATACAATTTACACCCTTTAATTATTATAAAACCTTTATTGATGTTGCCGCTTCTGAAGGGTTTAATAAAGATGAGATTGAAAAATTTTTATATGAAAATGCAGAATCTTCTGTTGACGGTAAAGAAATACAGAAATTGATGCTTAAAATTGCCGATAGTTTAAATGATGTTGTCGTTCAAGTTAACAGCAAAATAGAAAATAGCTCTAATTTATATGATGAATCTTTTAAAAGAATAAATGATATAGATCTATCCGATATAAATATTTCTGATATAAAAAGCCCTATTCTGAAAGAGATAGAAAAGATAAAATATATTAATTTATCGCTGAAATCCGAGCTTGACGCCGCCCATGCATCTTTGGCAAAACAAAGAAGTATAATAGAAAATATAAAAGAAGAAGCTGTAAAAGATGCACTCACAGGTCTGTACTCAAGAAGATATCTGGATGAGTCCTTGGGAATTCATCTTTATAATTTCAAAAGATATGGGAGAGTGTTCAGTATTTTGATGATGGATCTGGATAATTTTAAAATGATAAACGATACATACGGCCATTTAACAGGCGATGTTGTGTTGAATAATTTTGCAGCAATTCTTAAGAAAACAATGAGAAAAAGTGATGTATGCTTACGTTACGGCGGGGATGAGTTTATTGCAATACTCACGGAAACAGATGAAAAACAGGCTATAAGTGCTGCAGATAAGATAAAGGAAAATGTATCATCCGTGAAGTTTAAGGTTCAGGATAAAGAGTTTAAAATAGGCGTGTCCACAGGTGTGACAAGCGTAAAAGATAATGATACTGTTGAAAGCATTTTAGAAAGAGTGGACAAAGCATTATATAAAGACAAATACAATAGGAAATAGAACTGATAATTCAGATATAATCCGATTTACATACAACTTTTATATGTTATAATATCAAGGTTAAAGTTTATATTGTTTGGAGGTTTTATGCAGGTAGCTGATTTTATATCTTCACTTAAGCCGTATGAAGGCGGAAAGCCCATAGATGAATTAAAAAGAGAGCTGGGAATTGAGCATGTTATTAAGCTTGCCTCTAATGAAAATCCCATAGGTCCCTCTGAAAAGGTTATTAACACTATAAAAGATACCGCAAAAAATGTTAGCTTATATCCTGACGGTAATGCATACTACTTAAAAAAGGTGCTGTCTGAAAAATTGGATGTTAATGAATCCAGTGTTCTATTCGGCAACGGGTCGGATGAAATTATAGAACTGATCTATCGGACGTTTGCCACGAATCCGAATGATGAGATTTTATACTGTTTTCCCACATTTGTGGAATATAAAATTATGGGTGCGGCATTTAATAAAAAGATTGTGGAACTGCCGCTTAGAGATTATTCATATGATGTTGATGCTTTGATTGGCGCTATTAATAATAATACAAAATTAATTTTTTTAAATATACCGAACAATCCTACGGGAACGGTAATGAAATATGGCGATATAGAAAAAATCATAGACGTAAGCAGCGATAATACACTGATTATTATTGACGAGGCATACTATGAATATGCCAGAGCCGATCGTGATTATCCGGATTTTCTTAAACTCTATCAACTGCCTAATGTTATAATTTTAAGAACGTTTTCTAAAGCCTATGCCCTTGCGGGTTTAAGAATAGGATATGCTATAGCAGACAGAGAAATAATAAATTATTTAAACAGAACGAGGCCTCCCTTTAATGTGAATATTATAGCTCAAGCTGCGGCGATAACTGCGCTTGATGATGATGAGCATTTGAAAAAGACAATAGAAGTTAATGAGGCGGGTAAAAAATATCTCTATAATGAGTTTGATAAAATAGGTATAAAATATATTAAGACCTATGCAAATTTTATACTCTTTGATGTGTCTCGTGATGCAGATGACGTATATCGAGAGATGCTGAAAAGGGGCGTTATAATACGCTCTATGACAGGTTACGGATACAAAACATTTCTGCGTGTTACCATAGGAACAGCGCAGGAGAATAAAATTTTTATAGAGAAGTTGAAAGAAGTGCTTAATGTTTAAGACGGCAGGTATAGTAGGCGTAGGACTTATAGGCGGATCGCTGGCTTTGGCAATGAGGGAACGAAGATTATGCGAAACCATTATAGGTTTTGATAATAATCAATCCAACTTGGATACTGCAATAAATTCGGGTATTATAGATGCATATGCGGATATTAAAGAGGTAGGGCTGTGCGATTTTGTTATTGTCGCCACGCCGGTTCTATCTATTCCGGATATTTTGCATCGCGTATTCACACTGCTGAAAAAGGGCAGCACCGTTATTGACGTCGGCAGTGTTAAGGGGCCAATAGTTAATAGTGTTAAAAATGATATTCCCGATTATATTAATTATATTCCGGCACATCCTATAGCCGGCAAGGAAAATTTTGGTCCCGAGGCGGCGGATGCACATCTTTTTGAAGATACATATTTTATAATAACGCCGCTTGAACGTATGGGGTTTGCTGAAAAAAAAATTGCTGCACTGGCAAAAGCGATTAAAAGCAAAGTTGAAGTCATGGATTACACAAAACATGACATTGTGTTCTCATATCTTAGTCATCTGCCCCATGCTTTGGCATACACGCTTGTTGAACTGATTAATATACATTATGAACAGGATAATAGTTTTAAATTTTTTGGCGGCGGGTTTAGGGATTTTGTAAGAATATCCAAGTCAAACGAATTTATGTGGAATGATATATTTTTTGCAAACAGGGATAACATATTAAATAGTATAGATGAGTATGTGGATAAATTAATGGAACTGAAACTTTTGATAAAAAACGGCAGCTCTCAAGAACTAACGGCGATGCTTAAAAAATCCAGATTGTTTAAGGAAACTATCGACAAAGAAAATGATAGTAACAATTGACGGACCGGCAGGCAGCGGCAAAAGCACAATTTCTGCGCTGCTCGTTGAAAGAAAAGGTTTTGTTCATATAGATACCGGAGCTATATACAGGATTATAGGATATATTTTCGGAGGCAGTCCCGCAAAAACCGATATAGATGAACTCAAGATTGATTTTAAGATAGAGAATAATACCGTGTTGCTTGAATATAACGGAAAAAATATAGAGGAATGTATACGCGGCGAAAATATTGGAAAGCTTGCATCTGCTGCAGCTAAATTGAATTTTGTAAGAGATTATGTTAATAAGATGGCAAGGAAAATAGCAGAATATGGGAATTTCGTTGTTGATGGGAGGGACGCAGGAACTGTTATTTTTCCTGATGCGGATTTGAAATTTTTTTTTGTTGCTGATATTAATGAACGTGCAAAAAGAAGGGCTGAAGAGATGCATGAGGATATAGAAAAAACCAAGCTGCAGATATCACGCAGGG
>CAZOGA010000026.1:0-13431 GCA_964579095.1 uncultured Desulfurellales bacterium | reverse complement strand
TGCAGCTCGGAAAGCTGCAATGCCGTTTTGGATGAAACATCTGTTAATAAAGAGGATAGAGAAAAAATTAGGATATTTCTACTTTGCGCGTACACCCCGAAAAGGACTCTTGCCTTTTTATATAAAAATAACTATAATTCCTATGGTATTTGAGTTTTGTTTGAAATTAAGGAGATATTTATGAGAAAAGAACTATTTATGTCTGTTTTGGGGTTATTTTTAATTTTCATTGCTAACAGTGCCGCATATTCTGCACCTGCAGTTGTTGATAAAATAGCGGCAACCGTCAACGGAAAAGCTATTACAACTTATGAGTTAAAAAATCTTGCACCATTTTATCCGTCTAAAAGAGGATCAGCTCTGCTTAACAAAATTGTGCATGATTATGTGATTATGGACTATGCAGAGAAAAACCTTATGATAAATATTACGGACAGCGATGTTGATGATTATATAGAACATATAGCTAAAGCTAACAATGTAAGTGTTGATGATCTGTATGCCAAAATGAAGAAAGGCGGGATGAATATAGATTACTATAAAAAAGGTATTAAACTTATGTTATACAGAAGAAAAGCAATGACAAAAATGTTTGCCCCATCCGTGCGCATTACCGATAGCGAAATGAAAAGATATTTTGATGAACATAAAAATGAATTGAGCGCTGAACCTGTTTTTGTGATGAGCATAATAATGGTTAAGAATAAGAAACTTGCTTTGAAGATTCAAAATAAAATAGCCTCAGGTGAGAAATTTGATACGTTAAAAAAGAAATATTCAATTGATAAAGAAATATCCAAAAGCATTCCGTTGTCTGCATTTAATAATGATATCAAGGCACAATTGAAGAATATGAAAGTTGGCGGTACAAGCTCTGTTATTGAAGCAGGCAATATGTTTTACATTGTGAAATTGCTTGATAAAAAAGGCGTAAACAATGATTTTGAATCTGCAAAAAATAGAATAAAGGAAATATTATTTGTAAAAAAAATGAATGACAAGCTGTCAAATTGGCTTAATGTTATTAAAAACAGTATGGATATAGAAATTTACGAATGAGATTGGATATTTTTCTAAAAGAATCAAGAATTATAAAAAGAAGAACAGTGGCAAAAAGCATGTGTGATGAGGGGTATGTATTTATTCTTGATAAAAAAGCCAAAGCGTCCTATGAGGTTAAAGTAGATGATGAAATAAGCATCTATTTTAAGCAGAAGAAGGTGAGTTATAGAGTATTGGATATACCGCGTAAAGGGACAAAACGATCGGAGAGCGGCAGATTCTCAGAGACTATAGGTGAAGAATTTTATGAAAAATAATGTTGTGCTTGGCATCAGCATGGGTGACCCGAACGGCATCGGACCAGAGATTATTATAAAGTATTTAATGAATAAAGGTGATATAAGTGCCAAGTTTGTTGTGTTTGGCGCAGAAAAGGTTTTTGATTATTACTTGGGGATGTTTAAAATAGATTTTCCTATAAATACGATAAAAGGTGATATTGAAACGGAATATGATGAAGATGCACTCAACATAATTAATACATCAGATGTTGATATGAATCAGATTAAGGCAGGTCAACTGTCAAAAGAGGGCGGGAGATGTGCATTTTTATCTGCAGATATGGCTATAGATTATACAATTAAAGGTTTAACTGATGCAGTTATTACGGCTCCGTTCAGCAAAGAAGCCATCAATATAGCTGGTTTTAAATATGCCGGTCATACAGAACTTTTGGCTGAAAAGACGCACACAAAAGATTTTGTAATGATGCTGGCAGCCGAAGATTTTCGGGTAGCGCTTGTTACAACCCATGTGGCTCTGCGTGATGTGTTTAAATTGATAACGCAGGAGCGTGTCTTGAAAACGATAAGAATAACAAATGATGCCTTATATAACCGATTCGGAATAAAAAATCCTAAAATAGCGGTTTGTGCTTTGAATCCTCATGCATCTGAAAATTCCCTTATGGGCGATGAGGAGGAAAAAATTATTATACCTGCTGTAAATAGTGCAAAGAGATTGGGCATTAACGTTGACGGGCCGTATCCTGCAGATACTATTTTCGGAAAAAGTAACAGACAATATTATGATTGCTTTGTCAGTATGTATCATGATCAGGGTCTTGGGGTTTTAAAAGCGCTCTATTTTGATGAGGGTGTAAATATTACTCTCGGTATTCCAATTATAAGAACATCACCCGACCACGGCACGGCCTTCAATATAGCAGGCAAATTCGTAGCATCTTATAAAAGTATTAAAGAGGCGGTTAATCA
Source organism: uncultured Desulfurellales bacterium (assembly GCA_964579095.1). Lineage (GTDB taxonomy): Bacteria > Campylobacterota_A > Desulfurellia > Desulfurellales > Hippeaceae > CAJXLZ01. The sequence continues at coordinate 11,155 of CAZOGA010000026.1, read as the reverse complement.
AGCTTATCAAATGGTTGAATGGAAGCGAAAAAGTCATTAGGGCAGCATTTTTTAAGAGACAGTAATGTTTTATTAAAAATAGCGGATGAATTAAAAAGCGAAAAAAATATTGTTGAAATAGGTGCAGGCCGCGGCGCTTTAAGCGAATATATTGCAAAGATCGCCGATGATCTTACACTTATAGAATTAGATAGGGATTTAGTTGATATTTTAAGAGGTAAGTTTGCAAAAAGGAGTATAAATATTATTAATGCTGATGCGAAAGAATTTAGATTGGGTAAAAAATGTGCTGTGGCAGGCAATCTGCCTTACAATGCATCTAAACGAATCATAAGGAATTTTATAAATCAAAAGGAAAAAATAACAAAGATGCTGTTTATGGTTCAAGAAGAGGTTGCGGACACAATTATTGCCCATGAAGGGACAAAAGATTATTCTAAATTCAGCATATTTGTCCAGATATTCTGCAGAGCGAGAAAGCTTTTTACGGTAAATTCAGACTCATTTTATCCGCCGCCCAAGGTTAAATCGGCCGTTGTGGAGCTTGTTCCGTATAAAAAAAATATAATAGACGGCAAAATAGATAAACCATTTTTTAATTTTCTGAATGTTTTATTTATGCATCCGAGAAAGACCGTTAAGAATAATTTAAAGGGCATTTTTAACGGTGTTAATACAGAGGATGCACTCAAAAGACCAGGTGATATGTCTATTTTGCATATTTATAAGATGTATAAGGAGTATATAGAATGGAAGAAGATTATGTAAAGGTTATACCTTTAGGGGGGTTGAGCGAAATAGGATTAAACTCAACAATTTTTGAAGCGAAAAATGATGCAATCTTGATAGATGCGGGGCTAATGTTTCCCGAAGAGGATATGCTTGGCGTTGACATGGTAATTCCCAATTTTAATTACATATATGAGAATGCACAAAAATTTAGGGCGCTGTTTGTAACTCATGCACATGAGGATCATGTAGGCGCTATACCGTATCTGCTGCAGAATATTCATGTGCCTATATATGGAACCAAATTCACATTGGGCATTATTAAAACTAAATTGAGAGAATTTAAAATAAATCCGGAGATGATAGAGATAGATGATCATAAAGTGTATAATGTAGGAGATTTTGCGATAGAACCCATTCGGACTACGCACTCAATAGTTGACGGCGTCGGTTTTGCTGTAACGCACAATGTGGGCACAATAATTCACACCGGAGATTTTAAAATAGACCATACGCCTGTTGACGGCAGGCCTCTTGATATCCTGAAATTTTCGGAGTATGGAAGCAAGGGCGTTAAACTTCTTATGAGCGACAGCACAAATGCTAATGTAAAGGGTTTTACGGGATCTGAAAAAGAGGTGGGCAAAGCATTCAATATTATTTTCTCCAATGCAAAAAAGAGGATTCTGCTTGTAACATTTGCATCTAATATTCATAGGGTTCAGCAGGTGATAAACATTGCTGATAAACTTGGGAAAAAGGTCTGCATTTCAGGAAAGAGTATGGTGCAGAATTCAAATATATCAAGGGAACTTGGTTATTTAAGTGTGCCTGATGGTATATTGATTTCAGATAGTGATCTGGACAGTTACCCTGAAGAAAATGTAGTAATTATTACAACAGGATCTCAAGGCGAGCCCATGAGCGGTTTATCGCGCATTGCTTTTGATGAACATAAAAAGATAAAAGTTAGACCAACTGATACAATTATAATCTCTGCAAAAACAATTCCCGGAAATGAAAAAGCAGTTTTAAAAGTTATAAATTCGCTTACAAAAAAGGGCGTTGATCTATTCTACGAGGGAAATTCAAACGTTCATGTATCCGGTCATGCATCGCAGGAAGAACTAAAATTTATGATAAGCATGACAAAACCGGAATATTTTATGCCTATTCATGGTGAATATATGATGCGGAGAAGTCATTCTAAAATTGCAGAAGCGCTTGGCATCAATCCAAGGAATATTTTCAATATAGACAATGGGGATGTTCTGAAAATTACGAAAAAGGGTATTATTATGGATGGACATATAAAATCCGGCAGGGTGTTTATAGATGGAAAAGATACAGAAGGTGTCCAGGATGCTGTTCTGCGCGACAGAATGAAACTGTCAACTGAGGGATTTGTTGTTATTATAGTCGCCATAGACAATAAAACAGGCGAGATAGGAGGGAATCCTGAAATTATTATTAAGGGCTTAACATATGATGAGAAATCACAAAAGTTGATAAATGAGGCTTCGTCTATGATAAAAAATCTTGTTAATCAAAGCGATATCGACTTGAAAACAGATGCTTATGAAATAAAGAAAAAGATAAGAAAAGCAATGAGTAAATTTTTGTATAAGAAGTTGAAGAAAAATCCTATGATACTTCCGATTATTTTATAGGCTGTTATGAAGAATAAATTACTCGGTGCGCTGATAATAATTTTTATAACAACAATTTTAACATTGTCGTTAATTTCATACAATGTATCTGACCTGTTTTACCCGCATGAGCATATAAGAAATTTCATAGGTTTGTTCGGCATTAAATTGTCGTCTTTTCTACTTAGTGAATTCGGCGTTTTGGCATTTTTTATACCCGTGCTGCTGATTTTATCGATCTTTTCATACTATAAGAGCACTGCAAAATTTATCAGGAGTCTTATTTTTATACCCATATTCATTATATTTATCGCTATGATTTTATACGTAATATTCGGTGCAGACAGTTCCAGTCTAATTAAAAAAGGATATTATGTATGCGGTATATCCGGATATATTCTGGGTTCTAAAATAGAATATTATTTAGGAACCATCGGAAGTGTTATTATTTTAATACCTTTTGCTTTTCTATCTTTATATTTTAGTTTCAAAGAGTTTTTATTTGTTGCGCTTAAATACTACAACAGGGGTGAAACTAAAAAAAAACAGGGAACTCCTGAAAAAAGAGTCCCGGATGCAGGAAAAAAAAAGTCAAACAGCCATGGGGAAAAAACGTCGGAAAACGAAGATCGCCTCAGTGATTATTTAGACATTGAATATAATCAGCTTGGCGGCAATAAAAGTTCAGCGGATAAAAAAGATGAGAAAAAAAAAGCTGGCTTAAAAATAGAATTTACGGAAAAAGAGAAAAAAGGCGAACTGAAAAACTCGGCATCTGATGAATACGAATTTCCTTCTATAAATTTATTGAAAGAGCCTATAATTGTAGAAAATGATATACAGGAAGATGAAATATACAAAAATGCGGAAATACTGGAGGAAAAGCTTAAAAATTTTGGTGTTTATGGAAAGGTTGTACATGTCAGACCGGGGCCTGTCGTTACAATGTATGAGTTTAGGCCGAAATCCGGAATTAAAATCAGCAAAATAGCAAATTTATCAAATGACTTGGCTATGGCTATGAGGGCAATATCTATAAGAATTATAGCTCCAATTCCCGGTAAAGCTGTTGTAGGCATAGAAATATCCAACAAAAACAGACAGATTGTTTATATGAAAGACATTATGATGTCCAAAACATTTATTTCATCCAGCTCTTTGCTTGCTCTGGGATTGGGCAAGGATATTACCGGATCATCTTTCATTACTGACCTGAACAAAATGCCGCACTTACTTATTGCAGGAGCTACGGGTTCAGGTAAAAGTGTTGCGGTAAATACTATGATCATAAGTATGCTGTATAAGGCTAAACCCGATGAGGTGAAGTTTGTTATGATAGATCCTAAAATGCTTGAACTATCCGTTTATGACGGCATTCCTCATATGCTTATGCCTGTTGTTGTTGACCCAAAAGAAGCAAGCGGATCTCTTGCTGCTTTGGTGGAGGAGATGGAGACGCGCTATAAAATAATGAGTGAGTCCGGTGTTAGAAATATAGATGGATTTAACAAAAAAGCAAAAAAGGGCATTGTAGATTATGCTCCTATGCCATATATTGTTGTCGTTATAGATGAATTGGCCGATCTTATGATGGTATCTTCTAAAAAAGTGGAGATATATATAGCAAGGCTGGCACAGATGGCGCGTGCGGCCGGCATTCATCTTATTGTCGCAACACAGCGTCCAAGTGTGGATGTTTTAACGGGTTTAATTAAAGCTAATTTTCCGGCGCGTATATCTTTTAAAGTATCGTCTAAAGTGGATTCAAGAACAATTTTAGACGGGCAGGGTGCCGAGATGCTGCTCGGGAAGGGCGATATGCTGTTTTTACAGCCCGGTACCTCAATCTTTACAAGAATTCATGGTGCTTTTATCAGCGACGAAGAAATTCAGGATGTAACTGATTTTGTAAAAACGCAAGGTTCTCCCAAGTATAACGAAGAACTTATAAACGCGGCTAAAGAAGCAAGCGGCGTCGAGGAGAACGAAGATTTGGAATTGGATGATCTATTTGATAATGCAGTGCATATTATAGAAGAGGGCGGTAATCCTACAATTTCCTATATTCAGAGAAGATTAAAGGTAGGCTACAATAGGGCTGCGAGAATAGTTGAACAAATGGAAAAAAAAGGTATACTTTCCAAACCTGATGAAAGAGGAAAAAGAGAACTTCTTGTCCCTTAAGTTCTTGGAGGTTTTAGATGGCTTTAATTGTTCAAAAGTATGGCGGGACTTCCGTAGGGAGTGCAGAGCGGATAAAAATAGTTGCGGATCATATTAGAGAAACTAAAGATAAAGGCAATCAAGTTGTTGCTATAGTATCTGCTATGGCTGGAGATACGGATAAGCTGATAAATTTAGCGAGAGTGCTGTCTAAGTTTCCGTCGGAACGTGAAATGGATCTGCTGCTTTCAAGCGGAGAAAGGATCTCCAGCGCGTTGATGGCTATTAGGCTGAACGATATCGGCGCAAAAGCTGTTGCTATGACGGGCAGGCAATGCGGCATAGTTACGGATGATGTTCATACTAAGGCAAGAATAAGAAGCATAGACGCAGATAAAATAAGAGAATATATTGATAATAATTATGCCGTCGTTATAGCCGGATTTCAAGGTGTATCAGAAATTAACAGCGATGTTACAACCTTAGGCAGAGGCGGTTCTGATACAACCGCAGTTGCCATAGCAGCAGCATTAAAGGCTGATATCTGCGAAATATATACGGATGTTGACGGTATATATACAGCGGATCCGAGAATCGTAAGTAATGCAAGAAAATTAGACAAGATAAGCTATAGCGAAATGATGGAATTAGCTAGTTTGGGGGCTAAGGTTCTTCAAATACGTTCTGTGGAATTTGGCATGAAATACGATGTTCCTATTATGGTTTTATCGAGTTTCACATATAATCCGGGGACTCTTGTGATTAAGGAGGATGAAGATATGGAAAAAATACTTGTATCCGGAATAGCAAGCGATAAGAATCAAGCAAGACTTAAAATCAGTGATGTGGCTGATAGACCGGGTATAGCCTCGAAGATTTTTTCAACTATAGCAGATAATAATATTAATGTTGATATGATAGTGCAGAATGTCAGCGAGGAAGGTAAAACGGATATTTCCTTTACAGTGCCGAAAGATGATGTGGATAAATCGCTGAAGATATTGAATGACTTGTCGAGTGAGTTATATACCGGAAAGGTCAGTTCTAATAAAGATATATCAAAAGTATCCATTGTAGGCGTAGGCATGAGATCCCACCCCGGCGTCGCTGCTCAAATGTTTGCAGCCCTATCGAATGAAAATATAAACATAAGAGCCATTGCCACATCTGAGATTAAAGTGTCCTGTATCATAGATGAAAAATACACGGAACTTGCTGTAAGGGTGCTGCATAAGGCTTTTGGTTTAGAAAAAGGATAATATAATTTAAATTTAACTTGATGGGTAGATTTCAGTAATGATTGTTAAGATGAAATAAGGAGTTGATATGCTCGTTTTGGATTTTGAAAAACCTATATATGATATTGAGGAACAGATCAATCATTTGAGAGATATGGCTGAAAGCAGTAAAATTGATGTTACGGAAGAAATAAAGCAGCTTGAGGAAAAGAAAAATGAAATATTGAGGGAAGAATTTGACAATTTACCTATTGATAAAATTATCAAAATTGCAAGACATCCGAATAGGCCGTATACTTTAGATTATATTAAATATATTGTAGATGGATTTACCGAAATCCATGGTGATAGACAATTTAGAGATGATCATGCCATTATCACGGGTTTTGGATATATAGACAGTTATAAAGTTGCTATTATCGGCCATCAAAAAGGCAAAAATACGAAGGACAATTTATACAGAAATTTCGGCATGGCCAATCCTGAGGGATATAGAAAAACTCAAAGAGTTATGAAAATAGCGGAGAAGTTTAATCTGCCTATTGTAACTTTTATCGATACCCCCGGAGCATATCCGGGTATCGGCGCAGAAGAACGGGGGCAATCTGAAGCTATAGCGAGAAATTTATACGAAACTTTTGCAGCAAAAGTGCCCATTATTACTATTGTAACTGGCGAAGGCGGCAGCGGTGGAGCGTTGGCTATAGCATGCGGCGACAAAGTTGGTATGCTTGAATTTTCCATATACGGGGTCATATCACCCGAGGGCTGTTCTTCGATTCTTTGGAGAGACACAGAACATTCAATTGATGCAGCCAAAGCCATGAGAGTCGGATCCAAAGATTTATATGAACTTGGTATTATAGATGAAATTATAAAGGAACCTTTAGGCGGCGCGCATAGAAATTATGAGGAAATAGCAAATAGTGTTAAAATTTTTATTGTGAAAAATTTAAAAGAACTGTTAAGTCTAAACAGGGGCAAGCTGATGGATAGAAGATGGAATAAATATAGAAAAATGACAACCCAATTTTTATAAGTTATGGAAAATAAATTATCGGTTTTAAGAGACAAAATTAATGCTATAGATGGTGAGATTATTCATCTTTTAAATGATCGTGCAAAACTCGTAAAAAATGTCGGCAGGATAAAACAGTTAAATAATTTATCATTTTATTCACCGGACAGGGAAACAAAAATATACAATATGATAGATAATCTGCCATCCGGAGATTTTCCGAAAAAAAGCCTAAAAATAATATTTAGGGAAATTATGAGTGCATCTATAAAATTGGAAGAGCCGCTTGTTATAAGTTATCTTGGGCCTGAAGCCACATATACCCATCAGGCCGCAATAGAACGCTTCGGACTATCGCTGCACTATACTCAAGAGGAATCAATAGAAGATGTTTTTATGGATGTTGAGCAGGATAGGGCGGATTTTGGTGTTGTGCCCATAGAAAATTCCATAGAGGGTGTTGTCAACTACACGCTCGATATGTTTGCCGATTCAACGGTGAATATAGTTTCTGAGATTGTTATTGATATAAAACATAATCTTTTATCAAAGGCGCGGACTTTAGAGGAAATTAAATCCATTTATTCGCATCCGAATGCTTTGGGACAATGTAAGGGGTGGCTTAAAAAACACCTGCCCAATGTATCATTATTTGAAACGTTCTCCACCGCAAAAGCTGCAAAAATAGCGGAGAAAGATAAAACTGCAGCCGCGATAGCATCTCTTGCAGCAGGCAATATATATGATCTGAATATATTGGCAAAAGGTATAGAGGATAAAATAAATAATATTACCAGATTTCTTATAATAGGCAAAAACATGCCGCCTCGCAGCGGGTTTGATAAAACTTCATTTATGTTCTCCATAAAAGACAGAGTAGGGGCGCTTTATCAGATCTTAAAGCCGTTTTATGACAGAGGGGTGAATTTAACGCGTATAGAATCCAGGCCGTCAAAACAGAAGAATTGGTCATATATATTTTATGTTGATGTTGACGGACACATAGAAGATAAATATGTCAAGGATTCTATAAATCAGCTTAAAGATTTAACGGCATTTTTTAAAGTGCTGGGTTCATATCCAAGAAGTAAAAGAAGTTAGTTTTGTCAGCTGTTTCTTTTGCTGTTTTTTGCCGATATAACTATTGCCGAGAATATCATAAGCATTCCTGCAATCTGTATTGTTCCCACCTTTTCTGAAAATATGATGTAAGCTAAAATTGTTGCGCCTATAGGCTCTCCCAAAGTGGCTATAGATACAGCAGACGCGCTTATATGTCCAAGTGCCCAGTTGAAAGATGTATGTCCTATAAGCTGCGGAATTATAGCTAATAGAAACATATAAATATAAGAGTTAATCTTATATCCTGTGAAATGTTCCCCGGATAGAATGACAAAAATAGTTGATAAAATAGCTGCAGAGCTGTAAACCAAGGTTATATATTGCATTATTTTCATATTTTTTCTAAGTTTAGATCCTATTATAAAGTATACAGACACTGCAGCTGCACCCAAAATTGCCAGCATATCGCCTAAAAGAGATATTTCGTTCAGATTCTTTGAAAAAATACCGCCGTCTGAACTTGCAAGTACTGCACTTCCTGCAATGGATAGCAATATGCTTATTTGTATGGCGAGACTTTGCTTTTCTCTAAAGAGTATGTATGACAAAATACCTACAAATATGGGACTTGTAGCGACCAATGTTGTAGAGCTGGAAATTGTGGTGTATTTTATGGATGCTATCCAGAATATAAAATGGGCACTCAAAAAGAGCCCCCCTAAAGCTGCCAGCAGGAGCTCCTTTTTACTATTTGGAAATATTTTATATCTTTTTGATAATGACCATACAATCAATATAAATGACGCTATGGTGAGCCTGTAGGCGGTCATAACAACACTGGGCACATCATCCGCTAATCTTATAAGTATAGAAGCAAAGGAGACGCAGGCAATGCCTGTTATAAGTGCGGCTGTTATTTTTATCATTTCTTTGTCCTTATTATAGGGGCTATCTCGGCAATTAAAATACCGATGATTATGGCAGCTGCACCGGCATATCCCCTTAAGGAAAGCACTTCATTGCCGAATATATATCCGAAAACACCTGCCATAACAGGTTCTGCTGTAAATATTAAAGAAGTTTTTGTGGGAGTGGTATATTTTTGTGCAGTGGTTTGTATGATGAATGCGTAAACAGTTGCAAAAAATGAGGTCATTATGAACGAAAAAATAAGGTATTTATCTATATGCCGAGGTATAATATATGGCTCTTTAGCCAATGATATCAGTGTGGACAGAACAGCTACGGTTGTAATTTGTATAGCGGTTAGCAGATAAGTGTCATACTTTCTGGAGAATCTGTCCGTCATTAAAATATGAATAGATACAAATAAAGCACCCATTATAGCCAGTAAATTTCCAAACGATATACTAAAATTGTTGTTGAGCGAAAGAAGACCCATGCCTATAAGGGATAATGCAACACCTACCCATGAATAAACCGGCGGTATTTTATTTAAAACTATTGCTGACAATACCGGAACAATGGCGACATTCAATCCCGTTAAAAATCCCACTACACTTGATTTTGAATATTCCAATGCCACTGTTTGAAAAGAGTACGCCAAAAACAGCATGGAACCCAGAAGTATGCCGTCTTTCATGATATGTTTGTTTATTTTTTTTATTTTCGGAAAGAATATTATTATAAGCATAATGCTTGCTATCCAAAAGCGTATGGATAAAAATGCAAATGTGGGCATAATTTCTATTGATTTTTTCACTATTATAAAGGTAGATCCCCAAAATATTGTTACTGAGAGCAAAAGAGTATCTGCTATGTATTCAAATTTCGGCTTAATGAACATTTTTAGATATCCTTAGATTGTATATGTTTGCAATGGCAATACCTATGATGATAATAATGCCCCCCGCAAGTTGGTATAGTGTCGGTTTATCGCTTAAGAAAACAACGCTTAATATTATGGTTACAACAGGTTCAATAGATGAAAAAACGCTGGTTAAGGATGCGCCTATAATATTAACAGCTTTATATAAGAACAGTACTGCCATTGTTGTGGATATTAAGCTTATGCTCAATATTATGGCATATTGGCTGATGTTCATATTAAAAATATTTTTCGGGAAGTGAAAAGCAGAAAAGGAAGCTGCGGCAAACAATATCGTATAAAATGCCAATGTCATGGGATTTTCTTTTTTTGTGAACTTTTGACTTAATATTAAAAATATGGAGTATGTCAGCATAGCACAGAATCCGAGAATCACGCCTTCCAATTTCAGTTGAGAGTAAAATGCATCACTAAATATAAAGGCAAATCCGATTATAATAAGCAGTATATAGAAGATTTTGATTTTTCTTAACTTTTCTTTAAAAATGAGAGCAGATAATAATGTTACTGTTGCAGGATACAGATATAATAACAGTTCTGTGATAGATGCCGAAACATATTTTAAAGATGAAAAAAAGAAAAATGACTGTGCGGTGTATAATATGGAGCCCAATATAAAAGCCTTTAAAATGGTGCTGATATCTGCTTTGAGCATTCTAATGTTTGTTAAAGCAAATATCGCAAATATAGCAATTGATGCAAATAGAAATCTAAATGTGAGCATTTCCTGCGTGGACAGCCCATTCTCGTAGCCTAATTTTACAAATATCGCCAAACTCGCATATGAGAGAGCCGACATAATAGAATATATAAAACCTTTCCATAGTAATTTATTGTTCATTTATTTTATCCTGCAAATTAACAAATATTACGTCAATGGACGCAAGTGAAAGCAAATATTATATCTTTAAATAAAAAAGTAAAGATAAATGTATATTAAGTCACCCTAATCTGTTTTCCAATGTTAATAGGAATATTTTTTTATTGAATTTGTGTAAGATTTGTGATAGATACTCAACCGTAAGCCGGGGTGTAGCGCAGTTTGGTTAGCGCACCTGCCTTGGGAGCAGGGGGCCGGTGGTTCAAATCCACTCACCCCGACCATGTAATGCGCCCGTAGCTCAGCTGGATAGAGCAACGGACTTCTAATCCGTGGGCCAGAGGTTCGAATCCTCTCGGGCGCACCACTTAAAGCCTGTTATCAAGCCAATCAGGGCATTTAGCTCTGGTTGGCTTTTTTATAGCGGACATATATCGGACAAATTCTCATATAAAAAAAGGAATTAGATTCTTCCGCTGTGCCTAACAATGTTGTCCCACGCCGTGCTAAACTACACCATCAACGCAAAGTAAAACTGCACCGATAGGATTAATTTGGTACGCTCTCCCAGCTGCTCTAATGGTTACAAAAGAGGGACTGCCTGTAGGATACAAGGCATTTAAAGGG
>CAZOGA010000025.1:0-13832 GCA_964579095.1 uncultured Desulfurellales bacterium | reverse complement strand
ATTATGCCTTCAATATCTTTTTCTATTCTTACTTTTTTACCTATCAAAAAGTAAGAATAGACGGGTTTTAAAACCGGGGAATCTATGCCCCGGTTTCTTTTATTAGTCGAGCGCAGGTTCTACAACCTTTGCCAAAAAATCAACTTCGTTCAGCTTTTCTACGATCTGCACGTTTTTAAACATCCCCGTTCTTATGTTTTTGTCTTTAATGAAAATTATGCCATCTATCTCAAAAGCACTGCGGTAACTTCTGCTTGGTGTATATTCTCTATAATTATCATCATGCTCATCTGTAATAACCGTTATTTTCTCGCCTATCATTTTGCTGTGCGTGCTTTCATAAACGCTATTCTGCAACTTCTCCGCTATATTCACCCTATCGATTTTTACGGTTTCATCCAAATCTTGAAATCTGTGTGCCATTGTTCCTTCTTCGGAATAAAATTTAAAAAATCCAGCCCAATCAAATTGCGCCTGTTCAATAAAGTCGCACAACTCGTTAAACGCTTTTTCGGTCTCATTAGGAAAACCTACGATGAATGTTGTGCGCAGAGCTATATCGGGTATTTTATTTCTTAATTTTTCTATCAATTGTTCCACATCTTTTCTTCTGTATTGCCTTCCCATAGCGTTTAAAACCCCATTGTTTATATGCTGCAGAGGCATATCTATATAATGGACTGTCTTTTTAGAGCCGGCGATAAAATTAATCAGTTCGTCCGTTATGTAGGCAGGATATGTATACATCAGCCTTATCCACTCTATGCCTTTTATCTCTTCAATTTTTTCCAAAAGATTAACAAGCTCATTTCTTTTACCCTTTTCATACATATATGCCGTTGTATCCTGTGCTATAATATACAGTTCTTTAACGCCTCTTTCCGCCATTATTTCAGCTTTTTTAATCACTGATTCCGGATTGAAACTTCTTAATTGTCCTCTTATCGCGGGTATTGTGCAGAACGTGCAGTTATTTGAACAGCCCTCGGATATTTTTAAATACCCTATATGTTTGGGCGTAAGCGACACGCTGTCCGTACATTCTTTAATTAATCCTTTTTTACCGGCAATTTCGGTAATTTTGTCCAGTTCATTAACGCCTATAAAATAATCAACCTCCGGAAGTTCTTTGGCTAATGCGTTTTTATATCTCTGATATAAACAGCCCGCTACGACAATTTTTTTATTCGGATCCCTTTTTTTTTCTTCAATTGCCAACAATATTTCTTCTATGGATTCTTTTTTGGCAGGTTCTATAAAACCGCATGTATTTATTAATATTGTGTCGGAGCTTGCAATATCGTCGGTTATTATTAGATTTTCATCTGACCCTTTTAACAAATTTATCATACGTTGAGTGTCCACTAAATTTTTAGGACAGCCTAAACTTTCCACAAAGATTTTTGCCATTCGATATCTATATAGCAATATGTATGGAATTTCAAATTTTATGCTTTAACAAATTGCTTTTTTATGCTAAATTTACGCTTATTAAGCAGCTGTCGGATAGTGCTTGAAAACGGGGTTAATTTTTTATATAAACTATGGCTTTTTTGCTTAAGGGGTATTTAATATGAGAGATGTAAAAAATATTTTTGTAATAGGAAGAAAAAATCCGGATCTGGATAGTGTGACATCGGCCATAGGATATGCCGAGTTAAAAAATAAGATAGTTTCGGATATAGATTATATGCCTGTCGTAAGCGGGAATGTGGATCTGAATACGCAGAAGGTTTTAAGCTATTTTAATGTGCCTATTCCCAACTGCATAACAGATTTGAATTTAAGGGTTGAAGAAATTATGACACGTAATCCGATTTCATCATCTACGGATACGCCGATTACGGAAGTGTTTAAGACAATGCTTCAAAACGATCTGCGGGTTGTGCCTGTTGTTGATGAAAACTCTAAATTTTATGGTTCTTTCGGTATGATGGACATTGCAAAAAAAAGTATATCTTCTGTGATACCGGATTTGTTCAGGAAGGTAAGAACAGATATAGGATCTATAGTAAAGGCTGTGGACGGAACTGTATTAAACAGCACAAATGATGATAAAACATTTTTGGCAACAGTAATAATGGGTGTGGTGGATGCTAATGAATTTATTCATATAGCACAAAATTTTGATATGTATAATATCATAGTTATTTTGGGGAATAGAGCGGATCTTCAAAGAAAGGCTATAGAGTTCGGTGTAAGATGTATTGTACTTTCAAACGGATTTACTCTAAGCGGTAAGCTGTTAGAAGAGGCAAAGAAAAAAGGGGTTGCGGTTATATCATCTAATTACGATGCGTTTGCAACATCCGGTTTAGTTGAGTGGAGCGTGCCTGTTTCGACCGCATGTGATAAATCATGTCTAACTACGGAAGCAAGCACATTAATAGATGATGTGAAAGAAAAGGTGTACTCTTCGAGAAGCCGGTCCGTTGTTGTTGTAGATGATGCGAAAAAGGTCGTGGGAATCATTACAAGAACGGATATTATAAAATATAACAAGCGGAAGATTGTGCTTCTTGACCATTCAAGCAGCGTCGATGCTCCTGACGGCATATTTAAATGTGAGATATCAGAAATTTTAGATCATCATAAACTTGGCGATATCCGCAGCAATGCATTAACGAGATACAGAATAGAGCCGTGGGGATCCACATCTTCCATCGTTGCGGATGAATTTTTTAAAAACGATATCGAACCATCTAAAACATCGGCTTTGCTGCTCGCTGCCGGTATTATAGTGAATACCAAATGTTTATCCGAAGAAAAAACAAAAAAAGAGGATCTTAAAATAGCAGAACTATTATGTGAAAGGTGCGATATTAAATTGAATGATTTAAAGTATGAATTAAAAAAGATTGTAAATTTGTAAGGAGGGATACTTATATTATGACTGCTTATGGTATATTTTATTTAACGTTTATAGCTTCTTTTCTATCTATTGGATATGCTTTAATAACAGCGTTTTATGTGCTGTCGCAAGATGATGGCTCAGATAGAATGAAAGAGATAGCACGCGCTATACAAGAGGGTGCATATGCTTTTTTGTCGCGCGAATATAGGGCTATAGCAATTGTTGCTTTAGTGATCTTTGTAATTTTGTGGGCTTTAGGCGCAAAATCCGAACATTTTGGGTTATTAACAGCTATTGGATATTTGGTAGGAGCACTACTATCCGGTTTGGCGGGTTATATCGGTATGGTTATAGCTGTAAGAACCAATGTTAAAACCGCTCAAATGGCGAAAAAAGGGCTGGCAAGTGCGTTGAATCTGGCGTTTAGAGGGGGATCTGTTACCGGATTTTTGGTAACGGGTTTTGGTTTACTGGCAGTTTCGGGATTTTACTATATTGCCGTTGTTGTATTTAAACAGCCCGTTGAGCATACAATTAAAGCACTTATCGGATTAGCTTTCGGCACAAGTTTAATCAGTGTTTTTGCAAGATTGGGCGGAGGAATTTATACAAAAGCTGCAGATGTAGGGGCAGATTTAGTCGGCAAAGTTGAAGCTGGAATTCCCGAAGATGATCCGAGAAATCCTGCGGTTATAGCTGATAATGTAGGCGATAACGTGGGCGACTGCGCAGGCATGGCGGCTGACGTTTTTGAAACATTCACGGTTACTACTGTTGCTGCTATAGTGCTGGGTCATACGCTATTCGATAACCCTGGTTCCCTTGGAGTTGGTGCATTGTGGCCGCTTTTGATAGGCGCAATAGCCTCTGTTTCTGCAATAATTGGTACTTTTTTTGTAAAATTGGGGAAATCCAAAAATATAATGGGTGCATTTTATAAGGGCATGGCAGCTACTGCCGTCATAGCTCTAATTGTTGTTTGGTTTGCTATAAATAAATATTTGCCGAACGGTGTTACATACTCAGGCACAACGTATTCTATGACAAATATATTTTTAACATCGGTCGTAGGAATGCTGATAACCGCGCTGCTTATGGTTATAACTGAATATTATACGGCATATCAATATTCTCCTGTTAAATCTATAGCTAAGGCAAGCGTTACAGGTCATGCTACAAACATTATACAGGGTATGGCTGTTATGTTGAGAGCCCCTGCCTGGCCTGCGGTTGTTATGGCGCTGGGCATATTTTTCTCATACAAATTCGGCGGATTATACGGCATTGGCATAGCTGCAGCATCGATGCTTTCATTAACGGGTATTATTATTTCGATAGATTCATACGGACCCATAACGGATAATGCAGGCGGAATCGCAGAGATGGCAAACATGGATGAGTCTGTAAGAAACGTTACCGATCCGTTAGATGCAGTGGGCAATACAACAAAAGCCGTAACGAAAGGCTTTGCCATTGGTTCTGCAGTACTTGCAGCATTAGTGTTGTTTGCAGAGTATGTGCGTTCTATGGGCGGCGGTTCTCATCTATTTGACTTGAGCAATCCGCATGTGCTGGTCGGTCTTTTATTAGGCGGCCTGCTGCCATATTATTTCGGAGCATTGAGCATGGAGGCAGTGGGTGTTACAGGCGGTATGATGGTTGAAGAGGTTAGAAGACAGTTTAAATCAATTAAAGGTATTTTGGAAGGAACAGCTAAACCTGATTATGCGGCATGTGTTGATATAGTTACGAAAGAATCATTGAAGAAAATGGTTGCGCCCGGTCTAATTCCTGTTATTGCACCTATTATAGTATATTTTTTGTTTGGGAAAATTGCATTGGGAGCGCTTTCAATGGGAGTAATTATAACGGGTTTTTTTCTTGCTGTTTCAATGACAAGCGGAGGCGGAGCTTGGGATAATGCTAAAAAATATATAGAAGACGGTAATTTTGGAGGCAAAGGTTCGGAAGCGCATAAAGCTGCCGTAACTGGTGATACTGTGGGTGATCCGCTGAAAGATACTGCCGGACCTGCAATTAATCCTATGATTAAAATAATAAATATTGTTGCCATTTTAATACTTTTGGCAGGTATATAAAAGAGGGTTCGGCCCTCTTTTGTTAATGAGTCTAATCCGAGGTTTATTGGAAAAATTTTTTTACGGAGGATAAGAGATGGTTAAGGAAACAAAGCTTTTATACAAGGGAAAAGCTAAAAAAATGTATGAAACAAACGATCCTAATCTGCTGATACAATATTTTACAGACAATGCTACCGCATTTAACGGAGTTAAACATGCGGTGATCGATGAGAAAGGCGGCATGAATAAAATCATATCGACAATGGCATTCAGATGGTTAGAAAAATGCGGTATAGCGACACATTTTGTTGAAGAAAATTCGGGGCGTGAGATAGTTGTAAAAAGATTGAAAATGGTTCCGTTTGAGGTTGTGGTAAGAAATATAGCAGCCGGATCTCTGGTCAAAAGACTGGGCTTGGAAAAGGGCAAAAAGCTCCCGGAGCCCATATTAGAGTTTTTCTACAAAAGCGATGAATTAAACGATCCCATGATAAATGAAAGTCATATAAGCGTGTTTAAATGGGCAGATGATGAAACCGTAAAACGCGTTAAGGAGATAGCTTATAAAGTAAACGACTGCTTGTCTGAGAAATTTTCTCAAGCCGGCATTAAACTTGTGGATTTTAAAATAGAATTAGGGTTCGACAGCGAGGGTAATTTGCTCGTTGGAGATGAAATAACGCCTGATGGTGCAAGATTGTGGGATGCAGAAACGGGTGAGGTTTTGGATAAAGACAGGTTCAGGTTTGATCTCGGTGATTTAATAGAGGGCTATGAAAAAATATTAGTTAAAATATCAAGAGTAAAATAATGAAATTTATTGTCATAGTTAAACCCAAAAAGGGGGTACTCGATCCGCAGGGCGTAGCTATAAAAAAGGTAGCAGAAGGTTATCTGAATGAGCCTATAGCAAGTATTAAAAGCGGTAAGTACTTTGAAGTTGAAATAGACTCGGATAATGCAGAAAATATAGTTGAAAATTTGGCCTCTAAGATTTTATCCAATGAAGTTATAGAGGATTATGAGGTGAAAAAACTTTGAGGGTGGGTATTGTTAATTTTCTCGGTACAAACTGTGATAAAGACTGTCTGTTCGCATGTGATACTTCGGGTGTGAAAGCTGAAATTATACAATATACACAAACGAATTTGAAAAATTTTGACTGTGTTGTTCTGCCGGGCGGTTTTTCATATGGCGATTATCTGCGTTCGGGGGCATTGGCTAAATTTTCCCCGATTATGCGCTCAATTAAGGAATTTGCGGAATTTGGCGGATACGTTATGGGCATATGCAACGGCTTTCAAGTGCTGATAGAATCCGGATTATTGCCTGGAGCCTTACTTAAAAATAATAATCTCAAATTTATACACAAGTATGTATATTTAAAGACCGAACATTCGCAATGCTTTTTTACGAAAAATATAGATCAAAATACTATATTAAAAATGCCTATAGCACACGGAGAAGGAAATTATTACTGCAGTCGGGATACAATGAAATATATAAATGATAACAATATGGTTGTGCTGCGGTATTCATCAAAAAATGGGGAGATTCTCCAGGATTGCAACCCTAACGGATCATTGGAAAACATAGCAGGCATATGCAGTAAAAAAGGCAATGTTTTCGGACTGATGCCCCATCCTGAGCGCGTTGTGGGTGATCTGGGAAACGACGGTGAGCAAATTTGGAACAGCCTTGTCAGTTAATTGATAATTTTTTATGCGGCAGATAAGATTGCATTAATGTAGGATTGATATATTATTTTATAGATGCAGAGAGTGTGTGCAGTTTGTTGCTATTACTTAAAAATGATATGCGTTCTGTGTTTGTGTATTTGCCATATATGGATTCCTTATGAAAATTGTGTAATGTGTAAATAGAGCCACTTAAAAACATTTTAGGGTGCGCAAGATGAGACATATGGGAGTTGATATTATGTTTGAAGAGAGTCAAAAATTATTTAAAGAAGCGCAGGAATATATAGCAAGCGGCGTAGATAGCCCCGTTCGGGCATTTAAATCTGTAGATGCAAACCCTCTATTTATAAAGTACGGCAGAGGCTCACATATATTTGATGAGGATAATAATGAATTTATAGATTATGTAGGCAGCTGGGGGCCTGCTATTGTAGGTCATGCCAACGCTGAGGTCTTAAAAAAAGTTAAAGAAACATTAGAGAAGGGCATAGGTTTTGGCGCTCCTAATGTTTTGGAAACGGAGCTTGCAAAAAGAATTGTCAAAGCCTTCGATTCAATAGATGAGGTAAGGTTTGTAAATTCCGGCACAGAGGCTGCGATGAGCGCTATACGCTTAGCACGCGGTGTTACAAACAGGGACAATATATTAAAATTTATAGGCTGCTACCACGGACATTCCGATGGATTGTTGGTTGGTGCAGGAAGCGGCGCCAGCACATTCGGTGTTCCATCGAGCAAAGGCGTGCCCCAAGATTTTGCAAAGCATACACTGCTTGCGGAATATAATGATTTAGACGGCGTTGAATCTATATTTAAGAAATTCGGTGATACTATAGCCTGTATAATTGTTGAGCCTGTTGCTGGAAATATGGGTGTTGTAAAGCCCCAGAATGGCTTCTTGCAATTTTTACGCGAGGTTACACAAAAATATGGAAGTCTGCTGATAATCGACGAAGTAATGACAGGATTCAGATTAACCTACGGCGGTGCACAGCATATATTCGACGTAAGCCCCGATATTACAGTGTTGGGAAAAATTATCGGCGGGGGTTTTCCAGTGGCTGCATATGGAGCAGCTAAAGAAATTATGGATTTTATATCTCCCAAAGGAGACGTATATCAGGCAGGAACACTTTCGGGTAATCCTATAGGTATGGCAGCGGGTATAGCGACCTTAGATATTTTAAAGAATACAAAACCCTATGACAAATTAAAGCTTAATACCCAAAAACTCGTATCAAGGATAATGGGCTTGGCTTATCAATATGGAATACCGCTTAGTGAATCATCTATAGGTTCTATGTTCGCTCTGTTTTTTAACAGCAAAACACCTGTAAATTATTCGGATGTTTTAAAGAGTGATACGGCACTGTTTAAAAAATATTTTATAGGTATGCTTAACCGGGGTATTTATTTGCCGCCATCTCAATTCGAATCAAATTTTATGGGCATACAGCATACGGACAAGGATATTGAAAACACAATAGAAGCCGCAGAAGAGGTGTTTAAAAGTATATCCAATACGCCATTGTACGTATGAAAAAAGATAATAAAAAATTTTATTTCGATCTTTATAAGGCTGCTTCCATTGGATTTAGCGTAGTTCTGGCCGTTATTATAGGCGGAGGCATAGGCTTATGGATAGATAAAAAGTTTCCCTCTACACATCCGTGGGGTTTTCTAATATTTTTATTTTTTGGTATAGTTGCGGGATTTGAAAATATGTATAAAGGATATAAAAATTTTAAGGATAATGAACATAACAACAAAAAAACTTGAAATAACTTTTGTGATAGTATATATTTTCATAGCATTAATATGCTGTTTTGCCTGTGGTATGAAATATCTGCTTGCAAGTTTTTTTGGTGCATCGGTAAGTATAACCGATTGGTTTTTAATTAAAATTATGGCTTATAGATGGGTTAGAAAGACAAAATTTTCTTTCTTTCAGAATGCTGTCAGATATGTCATTATTGGTTTGATAATATTTGCTTTGTTCTTGTCAGGATTAAACCCGTTGGGTATTATAGCCGGTTTATCCGTTGTGCCTGTATCTATAGCCGTATTGAGTGTGTTTGTATATTTTAAAAAAGATATTGTATCGTAATTAGTGGGGAGGGTTACATATGGAAGCTCCAACGTTTTTGGATTTTATAATTCATGCTACCGGGCTGCCCGGTTATATTATCTTTACATGGTTTGTTATGTTCATGATAATACTGTTCGCCTTGTTTGCAAGATTAACTTTAAAGGTTATGCCTTCGGGTTTTCAGAATGTTGTTGAAGCTATTGTGGAGGGCATTTATGGTTTTGTCGAGGATATATTGGGTGAAAAGGAAACAAAAAAACATTTTAAATTAATAGCAACATTGGGTATATTCATTTTCTTTGCCAACATAACAGAGTTGATACCATATTTTACGCCGCCTACGTCGAGTTGGAACACAACCATAGCAATGGCTCTTTTGGTGTTTGCCTATTATCAATTTCTCGGCATTAAAACTCATGGATTTCGATATGTAAAACATTTTATGGGTCCTGTATGGTGGCTTGTGCCATTAATGCTGCCAGTAGAGATTATAGGCCATTTTGCAAGAATATTATCACTGTCCGTCAGATTATTCGGCAATATAGGCGGTGATGATCTGCTGCTTGCAATAATATTTTTCTTGGCTCCGTGGTTGATTCCTTTGCCTATCATGGCTTTGGTGCTTTTGGCTGCAGTGCTGCAGGCTTTCATTTTTGCCCTTTTGAGTACCCTTTATATAGCGGATGCCGTAAGCCACGAGGCTTAAATAAAAAGATTATTGTATTTTGAGATATTTTGTAAGGAGGTTTGTTATGAGTGGTAAGGTTTGGCTGATGGTGTTGTTTGCTATGGCTGTTTCAATACCTGTATTTGCGGGTGATGCACAGACAGCTGCTACAGCAGGAGAGATTGCATTGAAGAAATACTATATGTTTGTTGCCATGGGAGCTGCAATAGGTCTCGGATTGGCGGCGGGCGGAGGAGGAATAGGTCAGGGGCATGCGGTTAACGGAACCGTGCTTGGAACAGCGAGAAACCCTGGTCTATCCGGAAAATTACTGACCATTATGATGATCGGTCTTGCTATGATTGAGTCTTTGGTTATATATATGCTTGTTATAGCTTTAATTGTTCTTTACACAAATCCACTTCACGTTTAACACACGCAAAAAAAATAAAGAGGGCGTTTTAGCCCTCTTTATCAACTAAATAGTCACACTTCTTATTGGCACAGTGCCATCCATCTTTCTTTTTTATTAATAATGTATATCCGCATTCGGGACATTTGCCGTTTTTCAGTTGTCCTTTAATTGTGAATTTACATTGAGGATAGTTTGAACATCCGTAAAATTTTCCCCTTTTTGATGTGAATTCTATTAAATCACCGCCGCATTCCGGGCACTTCAGTCCTGTAGGGTAAGGTTTTGTATTTTTACATTTAGGGTAGTTGGAGCAAGCCAAAAATTTAGTACCCTTTTTTGAATATTTTATAACCATAGGTGCGCCGCATTTGTCGCATACAATATCTGTTTTTTCTTCATCGAGTGCTTTTGTATTTTTACATTTAGGGTAGTTGGAACAAGCCAAAAATCTTCCGAAACGCCCCTCTCTTATAACCATAGGTGCGCCGCATTTGTCGCATACAATATCTGTTTTTTCCGGTTCAGGCTTTATTTTTTCCATATTTTCATATGCATTATCCAGCAGCTTTTTAAACTTTTCGTAAAATTCGTTTAGAAGTGTTACTTCGTCCATTTTAGTATGCGCTATTTTATCTAAACCGTTTTCCATTTGTGCTGTAAATTTAACATTAATAATATCGGAGAAAAATTTATTCAGCATATCACTTGTTACTATGCCTATTTCTTCAGGGTAGAACTTTTTATCTTTTAGAATTACATAGCCTCTTGAAATTATCGTGTCTATTATTGCTGCATAGGTAGATGGACGCCCGATATCGTATGATTCCAATGTTTTTATCAGGCTGCCCTCATTAAACCTGGAAGGCGGTTCCGTAAAATGCTGTTTTGACGTTACGTTAGTTAACTCAGCATCAGAGCCCTTTTTTATGTTGGGCATTTTATCGTTTTTGCTTTTGGAATAGTCCCATATTTTTAAATACCCATCAAAAATAAGCTCGCTGTAGCTTGCTTTTGCCTTAAATCTGTCTGAAGAAAAAATGACAGACAGTGTATTATATTTCGCGGGAGTCATCTGGCTTGCAATGAAACGTTTCCAAATTAGTGTATATAGCTTCAGCTCATCTTTTGTAAGATAATTCTTAACTATATCCGGCAGCCTGCCTGGATCTGTAGGCCTGATAGCTTCGTGAGCTTCCTGAGCAGTCTTTGATTTTGTTTTGTATATATTGGGTTTTTGCGGAACGTAATCACTGCCGAAAAGCTGCATCAATAACTTATATGCAGAATTTTGAGCTTCTTTCGATATGTTAAACGAATCTGTTCTCATATATGTAATAAGCCCTGCTCTTGTTTTCTCTATGTCTATGCCTTCATATAATTTTTGTGCTATGGACATTGTTTTTTTTGGAGAAAATCCAAGCAGTGATGCGGCGCTTATCTGAAGAGTACTTGTAATAAACGGCGGCTCCGCTTTTTTTGAACTTTTTCTATTGCTTACGGATTCTATAATGAAATGTTCATTTTTTATATCTTTTATGATGCTTTCTGCGGATTTTTTATTTTTTATGAAAAATTTATCAAGTGTTCTATTGTCTATGTGAGTGAGCACAGCTTCCATTTCATTTAAAAATGTTAGATGTATTGTCCAATATTCTACAGGAATAAATTTCTCAATTTCTCTTTCCCTATCAACAATAAGTTTTAGGGCAATTGATTGAACACGTCCTGCCGATAGTCCTCTTCTAATCTTTTTGGATAACAGCGGAGACAATTTGTATCCAACTATTCTGTCAAGTATTCTGCGTGCCTCCTGTGATTTGACCATATCAAAATTTATGGTTCTCGGGGATTTTATAGAATTTAATATGGCAGATTTCGTAATTTCATGGAATACTATTCTTTTTACATTATCCGGTTTTAATTTAATAACTTGGCTTATATGCCAGCCTATCGCCTCTCCTTCCCTATCTTCATCAGTCGCTATATAAATATCATCAGCCTTCTCGGATAGCTTCTTCAAGCTATCAACCACAGGTTTCTTCTCTTTTGCCACCACATACTTCGGTTTAAAGTTGTTTTCCAGATCTACGCCGAATGAGCTTTTGGGCAGATCTCTTATGTGTCCGTACGATGCAGTCACACTGTAGCTTTTACCTAAAAACTTTGATATTGTTTTTGCCTTTGCCGGCGATTCCACAACAACAAGATTCATATATTCTCCTTATATATTTTTTCATATATGTCGTTTTCTGTGCGTTTTACAATATTTTTTAATTCCAGATCAAATAGAATTCCGCTTAATTCAGCTATATCCAAACCTGTTTTATATGCAATTTCATCTATGGAAATAGTGTCTTCCATTGTATTCAATATAACACTTTCTTTATTTGTAGGTTTGTATGCTTGGGTCATCTGCAGTGCGTCAGATTCCTTTTTTAGCTCCACATAAAAATAAGATAAAATATCGTCAATATCTGTTAATGCATAACTACCTTCGGATATTAATTTATTTGTGCCCCTGCTTCTTTTTGAAAATATTTCACCGGGCACTGAAAAAACAGGCTTGGATTGTTCATTGGTAATTCTTGCTGTTATCAGCGATCCGCTTTTAATGTCAGCCTCTATGACTATAGTTGCTTTGGATAATCCTGCTATTATTCTGTTTCTATGCGGAAAGTTATATCTGTTGGGCGGTGTTTCAAGTGGAAATTCAGATATAACACACCCGGTCTGCGATATTGATTCATATAGTTTTTTGTTTTCGCTCGGATATATAATATCTATGCCGCTGCCTAACACTGCTATGGTGTAGCCTTTTGATTTAATAGTTATAATGTGCGCTAATGAATCAATACCCCTTGCCATGCCGCTATTTATGGAAAATCCGGCTTCAACGAGATATGGCACTATATACTTAGCTACTCTCTGCCCATATCCCGAGGGATAACGTGTGCCTACAATTGCTACAGGCAACGGAGTTTCCATTAATTTGCCTTTAACAAATAAAACTATCGGCGGGTATTCAATCTCCCTTAAACTTTGGGGATATTTATCGGAATAAAAATCTACAACGTCAATACTATTTTTTTCGATGTATTTCATACATCTTTCTATGTAGCTGTTATCTATTTTTGGCATTTTAATACTACCGCTTTTTACAACTGCATCCAAATTGGGAAATTGCGCAGGATTTTTTATTGAAGCTCCGGCAGCAAACAGCGCATTTTCATTTTTGAGCAATGAGCAGCCTCACATGATGTCCGTAATAATCAAACTGTTTAAAAGATTTAAAACCCGCATTTTTCAGTTTTTTCTTTAAATCTTTTTTAATGAAGTCTTTTGCGAGCGGACATTCTCCATAATTAAAAACCCATTTTATTAGTACATTCTCTTTATCTAAATCAAATTCATTATAATCCAATATACATAATCTTCCGCCGTCTTTCAGTGCATCAAATGCATTATGAATTATCATATTTCTTTCGCTATCTATAAAACCATGCAGAACAAATGATATAAATGCAGTATCAAATTGCTTGTAAAAGGGCGTCCGTTTTCTTATGTCATGATAGAACATTTTAACGTTATTCTGTTTTCTGCACCTTTTTTTGCTGATTTTCAGCATATTTATTCCTTTATCTAAACCCACAATGGACGAATGGCTGTAGCTGCTGATAATGCAGATGTTTTTCCCGGTGCCGGAGCCTAAATCCAGCACGTTCTCATTGGGCTGAATGTGCATATCCCGAATACATTTCCTTATAAATTTGTTGTAGGAAAATCCTGATATAAGCTGTGTAATCTCGTCATAAAACAGAGCCTCTAAGCCCTCTATCTCTACTTTGCTCATTTTTCTTTCCATTCTGCCTCCTGCACGTCTTTTTAACAAACTCTTACTATTTAATCAAATAATAATTTGACTTTACGCACCAGGAAATAAAAATAATATACGATGTTAGATGTTAAACATCCATAATTATTCTTTATTCCCGCATTATTAGGTTGTTCTATCCTCAATCATAGAAG